>JAAXKN010000035.1 GCA_025612375.1 Ignavibacteria bacterium | reverse complement strand
TTTTTCAGTTTACTAATATTTTCTCTGGCGTCATCAAGATATAAGGAGTTTGGGAATTTTGCAAGCAAATTCTCATAGGACTCTATGGCTTTTGCATTATCTTTAATGCCGTACTGGTAAATCTGCCCCAGAAGGTAGACGGCATGATCGGCATAAATATTCTTCTCGGCCTGAAGCGCTATGCCGTTAAGCAGTTCAACCGCAATGGGCAGATTGTCCTGCGCTAAAACCATCTCGGCAAAACGGAAAGCCGACAGGTCGTGCAGTGTAAGGAGGTTTTCATTTTTCGACAAATCCTGGTAAAACTGCGCAGCTTCCTTAAACTGTTTCTTAAATGTCAGCATGTCCGCCTTTGCAAAGTTCAACAGGCTCATTGAATCCTGTTTTGACGTATTTATAAGCAGTGAAAGCTCAATTGCGTCGTTTGTATGGTTGTCCTCAAGATTGTTTTCAACCGCACTTAAAATCTGCGAGGCCAGCTGGAAGTTTCCGTTCCAGAATTCAATTCTGCCCCTCATATACCCGGCAAAATTCTTGTCCGTGCCCGATACCCTCGGGTTATCAGAAACCTTTGCGTAATAGTCCTCTGCAAGCTGAAGATTCCCCTTCATAATTTCAATTTCTGCCAGGCGCGAAAAAGACTCCGGGGCAAAGTTCGACATAACCGAATAATCCACTACCTTCTTAAATGAACCTTCGGCTGCCTGGATGTCGTTAAGCTTGTCCATTTCAATTACGCCGATTCTGAAATTGGCTTCATTTGTAACTTCCATCCCCTGGTAATCCTTCAGCAAGTCCTTATATGCATGAATTGCCTCCGAATATTCGGAGCTGTTTTGGGTATTAACACCGCTGAAGGGTTTCCAGTTCACGTCACTGAGGTTAAATTTTTTATCCAGCGAGGCTTCAAGCGTCTTTGCATACCCTATTTTTGCATTCGGGGCAAAAGGGCTGTTTGGGTAGGTTTCAAATATTTTCCTGTAGGCTTTCGCGGCCTCATCAAAGTGCCCTTCCTGCAGTGCCTTTTGTGCAAAACTGAATATTTCGGCTCCTGAATTGCTGTGCTCCTTGTCGATATGAAGATAAATATCGTAGGCTTTCTCGTAATCGTTGCTTTCCATATAAAGCCAGCCCAATAGGAGGCTGAAATTTATATTATCCTTCTGATCGCCCGCCCATTTTTCCACGGTCTCAATCGTTTGGCTCAGTGCATCGGGCTTATTTATATAAGAAGCCAGGCGTGCCTGAACGAGGCTCATCTGGTCGGCTTCCTTGGAAAGAATGAAGCAGTATTCCTCTGCCGCATCCTTGTATTTCATCATAATGGAATAAAGATTGGCCAGGTCAAAGGAGAACGTATAGGCCTCGGGGGATACTGCCTTGCCTTTATTTAGTATCTCGGCTGCCTTTTCAAAAGCTCTTCTTTCAACGGCGTAATTTGCAAGTACCCTGTAGGCCATCGGTTTATCGGGCAGGACTTTAAGCGCACTATCCCAGACCTCATTGCCCTTTTTCTCGTCCCCTTTTAAGTAATACGTGCTTCCAAGCATGCCGTAGAGATTTACATCCTGCGGATTCATCTGCAGCCTTTTTTCAATAATTCCAACCGCCTCGTTGTAGTTTTTAAGCTGTGTATAAACTCTTATCAGGGCGTCAAAAAACTGGTAGTTATCGGGCTGCTGCCTCAGGAGGTCCTCATAGATAGTCTTTGCCTTCTGCAGGTCACCTGCCTGCTCATAGCTTTGCCCCAGGCGCAGACGGTTATAGAGGTCGTTGAACTGGGCCGGTACTGTAGCGTACACGGTAAAAAAGAAGAATAAACATGTGAGAATTCTAAATTTCATATAGGTTTAATGTACAAAGTTCAATAGACAAAGTAAAAAATAAAACGCCGCTAAACCTCCCCTAAGGCTCTTTTCCTTCCTCAAAATGAGCCAAACCGCTGCATTTGAAGTGTAAATATCCACAAAACCCGCTAGCTATTCAAGGCAAAATAAATTAGGGAAAATTAACTTGCCCTCTCCTTTACCCTGCTTACATGCCACACCTTGCGGGCGTATTCCTTAATTGCCCGGTCGCTGGAGAAAAGGCCCATTCTTGAGGCATTAAGGACAGACTTCCTGGTCCATTCCCTCCGGTTTAAGTAAAGCTTTGAGGCAGCCTCCTGTGCCAGAAGGTAAGACTCATAGTCGGCAAAAAGCATATAATAATCCACGTTCAAAAGGCTTTCAACTACCGGGCTGAAGATACCGGGCTCCCGGGGGTTAAAATAATTTCCGCTTATCATGTCAATTACCCTTCTTAGCTCCGGATTTTTTTCATAATAAGCCCTTGGATTATAGCCCTGGCGTTTTCTTTCTGCAACTTCCTCTGAGTTTAGTCCGAATATGAAGATATTATCCTCTCCCACCTCTTCTAAAATCTCCACGTTTGCACCGTCGAGAGTACCGATTGTAAGGGCACCATTGAGGGCAAGTTTCATATTTCCGGTACCAGAGGCCTCAAAGCCTGCAGTTGAGATCTGTTCAGACAAATCGGCTGCCGGGATAATCCTCTGAGCAAGTGTTACCGAATAGTTCTTAAGGAAAAAGACTTTTAACCTGTTCCCTGTGGCGGGGTCATTATTTATTGCGCCGGCTACTGAGTTTATGAGCTTTATTATAAGCTTGGCCATGCTGTATGCAGGAGCAGCCTTGCCCGAAAATATTACGGTCCTGGGCACAAAGTCCCCTCCCGGGTTATCCTTCAGCCTGTTGTAGAGCGTAATTACGTGAAGAACGTTAAGAAGCTGTCTTTTATATTCATGGAATCTTTTAACCTGTACGTCAAAAAGGGAGTTTTCATCGGGCCTTGTGCCGTATTCTTTTTCAATCAGGCCGGAAAGGTAATTTTTCCTCAGCCATTTTGCACGCCTCCAGTTTTCAAGAAACTCCTCATCATCTAAAAACCTTTCCAGTTCCTTAAGGCGTTTCAGGTCTTTTGCCCATCCGTTTCCAACCTTCTCGTCAATTAAGAGTGAAAGATAAGGGTTTGCAATTTTAAGCCATCTTCTTGGAGTAACGCCGTTTGTAATGTTTATAAACTTACCCGGAAAAATCTCATGAAATTCGGGAAAAATGCGGCTTTTTAAGATCTCCGTGTGCATTGCGGCAACACCGTTTACCGTGTGGCATCCCACGATTGCGAGGTTTGCCATACGGACCACCTTCTCAGGCGTCTCCCCAATAATTGAAAGCCTGGCAATAACCCGTTCATCTTTAGTATAGCTGTCCCTTGCAAATTCCAGGAACCGGTAGTTAATTTCATAGATGATCTGAAGGTGGCGGGGCAGGAGCTGTTCAAAAATTGAAACCGGCCACTCCTCCAGTGCCTCCGGCACAACGGTATGGTTGGTATAGGAAAACGTTCGGGCTGTTATGTCCCATGCCTCATCCCAGTCCAGGTGCTCCTCATCCATAAGAATGCGCATAAGTTCAGGAATAGCAATTACGGGGTGTGTATCGTTTAACTGTATTGCAGTTTTTTCGGCAAACTTATTAAATGTTTTGTGGTTAATCCTGTATTTGCGGATTATGTCCTGAAGAGTTGCCGCGACAAAAAAGTATTCCTGGCGGAGCCTTAAATACTTCCCCCTTTCAAACGTGTCGTTGGGGTATAGGACTTTGGATATGTTTTCAGAAAAGTTCTTGCTTTCAACGGCGGCAAGGTAGTTCCCGCTGTTAAATTCCTTCAGGTTAAATTCCGTTGTAGCCTTTGCCTGCCAGAGCCTGAGGTTATTAACGGTCTGTGTCTTATAGCCCGGCACCGGTATGTCGTATGCCACGGCAAAGACGTCGTCTGTATCCGTCCAGTCGAAACAGAGCCTGCCGTTTTCGTCTTTTGAAGTAACAACCCTGCCCGAGAACTTGACGCGGAAGGTGATCTCACGCCTTAAGATTTCCCAGGGGTTTCCGTAGCTAAGCCAGTTATCGGGCTGCTCAACCTGATAGCCGTTTTGGATCTCCTGCTTAAATATTCCGAATTCATAGCGTATGCCGTATCCGAAGGCTGGAAGCTCCAGCGTTGCCATAGAGTCCAGGTAGCATGCTGCCAGGCGCCCTAAGCCCCCGTTACCAAGTCCCATTTCATTTTCCGCCTCCCTGATGTCCTCAAGCAAGTAGCCATTTTCGTGGAGGATATGGAAGCATTCGTCATAAAAGCCCATATTTATTAGGGAGTTTCCAAGGAGCCTTCCCATAAGAAATTCCAGGGAAAGGTAATAAACCTTTTTTACGTCTTTTTCCTTATAGAGCTGCTGGGTTCTAAGCCAGTTGCGCACCAGGCGGTCGCGCACCGACATGGACAGGGCGTAGTATATATCCTCCGGTGTTGCCGTAATCCGGTCTTTAACGAGCATAAATTCCATGTGCTCGTCAAACTGGTTTTTAAGTGAGTAGCTGCCTGTTCTTTCGCTGTCGGTAAAGAAGACCGATTGATCCTTATGATTCACACTGTCTCCTCATTGTTTCAAAACAGTATTATAGGGGCCGGGTATTATTTTAAGATAAGCTAATAATAAATAAAAATCATAAAAATAAAGGCAGGACACTTCTTCCTGTGCCCTGCCTTTATGTAACCTGAAAGATCCTTAATCCTGTTTCAGCTTGCGATATTGTACTGCCCTGAGGAAACCAGGTTGAAAAATCCGCCGAAATTCCGGGTAATTCTCAAAATTAGTAAGGAAATTTAGTCAAAATTGAAAAGACTAAAGCTGTCGGTATACTCCCCCCTTCGATTTTATACCGGAAATAAGATATTTGGCTCTAATTTTTCAGGCAAAGTATTTGATACATTTCCATATGTTGCAGATTCTGTTATTATGTTTCGTTAAGTTGACTTTAGACTGGTGTATAAGGCTGTGTGATTATAATTTCTGATTAGTGTGTTTCCTGCACAAAAATAGGACTGCAGCATCTGAATAAATCACAAATCCGGAGTACAATTATGCAGTTGAAGTTAGACAACAACGTCAGTCAATTCGCAGATGAAATTGAGGCTTTAAGCGGCCTTAACCTTTACGACTGCTACCAGTGCGGAAAGTGTTCTGCCGGATGCCCTGTGTCGCAATTTACACAAGAGTCCCCTACCAGGCTGATAAGGCTAATACAGTTAAACCAGAAAGAAACGGTCTTAAATTCCAAAACCCCTTACCTTTGCGCTTCGTGCAGCACGTGCTCCGAACGCTGCCCAATGGAAATTGACGTTGCAAAAGTTATGGAAACAGTGCGCATTCTGGCCTCGCGCGAGGGCGTTAAGCCTGCTGTGAAGGAAGTGGTGAATTTCTCGGGCGCGTTTCTGGATTCAGTTAAATCCAACGGCCGCCTCTTTGAGTTCGGAATGACTATCAGCTTTAACCTGAGAAACAGGACCCCCTTAAAAGACGCCATGCTGGGACCTGTGATGCTGCAGAAAGGAAAGCTGGGGCTTTTTCCGCAGAGTATAAAGAACAAAGAAAAAATTAAAAATATATTCAACAATTCCTCTTACTTCGAACCCAAAGAAGAAAAAAAAGAGCATTAGGAGAAAAAACAAATGGCTTATGGTTATTATCCGGGATGTTCGCTGCACTCGACTGCAAAGGAATACAGCATGTCGCTTAAGGCAGTTTGCAGAAAGCTTAATATAGAGCTTAATGAAGTAGAGGACTGGAACTGCTGCGGCGCAACGCCGGCACACACCACAAAAGAAGAGCTTGGTGTGGCGCTTGCCTACAGCAACCTCGTAAATGCTTCAAAACAGGGGCTTGATAACGTTCTGGCACCCTGCGCCGCCTGCTACAACAGGCTTAAAAACGCCTCTTACGCGGCTTCCCACTCCCCTTTACTTGAAAAAAGGATGAATGAGCTCACGGGCGGAAAAGTAGAGCATGACATTAAAGTTTTTAATATCCTGGAATTCTTCCGGGATATCTATGGTCAGGACAACCTGAAGACAGCCATCCAGAAACCATTATCTGGTTTTAACGTCGCATGTTATTACGGCTGTCTTCTTGTTCGTCCATCCAAAGTTGTAAATTTCGACGACCCCGAGGATCCGCAGTCGATGGATGAACTGGTAAATCTTCTGGGCGCGCATGCCGTAGAATGGTCGTGCAAGACTGAGTGCTGCGGCGGAAGCCATGCAATTCCCGAGACAGATATTGTACTTGAGCTGGGCAGAAGGATATTTTCTTCGGCCCAAAGCCAGGGCGCACAAATGATTGCTGTTGCATGCCCACTGTGCCAGGCCAACCTGGATATGAGGCAGGAGCAGATAAATAAGAAGTACAAAACAGATTTTAAGATGCCGGTTGTTTACATTACGCAGCTTCTGGGGCTTGCCCTTGGCATTCCTTCAGCCGAGCTCGGGCTTAATTCCCATTTTGTAAGCACTCAGGAACTGGCTAAAATTTAAGCAGGAAGAGTTTTCTAAAAAGAGATTTCTAAAAGAGAGAGTATCTAAAAAGGAGTTTTCCAATATGGCCCGCATAGGTGTTTTTGTTTGCCACTGCGGCGAAAATATAGGCCGGACTGTTGACTGCCCGGCTGTTTCGAAGAAGGCCGCGCTCCTGAGGGATGTAGTCTATTCGGTGGATTATAAGTACATGTGTTCCGATCCGGGGCAGAATATGATTAAAGATGCCATCAGGGAACACAAGCTCTCGGGCGTCGTTGTTGCCAGCTGCAGCCCCCTTATGCACGAAAAAACCTTCAGGCGTGCCGTAACTGAAGCCGGAATGAACCCTTTCCTCTGCGAAATTGCAAACATCAGGGAACACTGCTCCTGGGTGCACGAGGATAAGCCTATAGCAACTGAAAAGGCGCTTGACCTTATACGCGTAATGGTCGAAAAGGTAAAACGCAACCTGCCCCTTGAACCGATAAGAATTCCTGTGACAAAAAAAGCGCTAGTTATCGGCGGCGGAATTGCAGGCATTCAGGCAGCACTCGATATTGCAGATGGCGGTAAGGAAGTAATCCTGGTTGAAAAATCCCCTTCCATCGGGGGCCACATGGCGCAGCTTTCAGAGACCTTCCCGACACTCGACTGCTCGCAGTGCATCCTTACTCCCAAAATGGTAAGCGCAAATACGCATAAAAATATAAAGCTTTATACTTATTCCGAAATCGAGAAGGTTTCGGGCTACATAGGCAACTTCAACGTAACCATCCGTAAAAAAGCGCGCTACATCGATGAAAGCGTGTGCACCGGATGCGGCATCTGCCAGGAAAAGTGCCCGCAGAAAAAAATTCCCAGCGAATTTAACGAGGGGCTCGGCTTGCGTAAGGCCATATACGTCCCTTTCCCGCAGGCTGTTCCGAACAAACCTGTTATAGACCGCGAACACTGCACGAAATTCATAAACGGAAAGTGCGGCCTCTGCGAAAAACTCTGCGGACCCAAAGCCGTCAGGTTCGACCAGACCGATTCATTTATAAATGAGGAAATTGGCGCAATTGTAGTTGCTACGGGTTACGACCTTTACACAATTGACAAAAAGACAGATAATATCTTAAAAGGCTACGGCGAATACGGATACGGCAAGTACCCGGACGTGGTTTCGGGACTCCAGTTCGAACGCCTTGTAAGCGCCTCGGGCCCGACCTACGGCGAGCTCAAACGCCCTTCGGACGGGAAGACCCCTGAGACAATAGTCTTTATACAGTGCGTGGGTTCAAGGGACGCGGCCAAGGGGGTCAGCTACTGCTCAAAGATCTGCTGCATGTATACGGCCAAGCACACTATGCTCTATAAGCACAAAGTCCATAACGGAAAGGCTTTTGTCTTCTATATGGATATCCGGGCCGGGGGCAAGAACTACGACGAATTTGTACGCCGCGCAATTGAGGAAGACGGAGCGGTTTATTTAAGAGGCCGTGTATCTAAAATTTCACAGGAAGACGGCAAGCTGATCGTTAAAGGCGCCGACACCTTAAGCGGCGCACAGGTGGAAATTAAGGCCGATATGGTCGTCCTTGCTACTGCCATTGCTGCACAGCCGGACATTGTGCCCCTGGCACAGAAGCTCGGCGTGGGATACGACCAGTACCATTTCCTCTCTGAGGCACACCCGAAACTCCGCCCCGTTGAAACCAACAGCGCGGGAATATTTCTTGCCGGGGCCTGCCAGGCACCTAAAGATATTCCGGAAGCCGTGGCACAGGCTTCAGCCGCAGCTTCAAAAGTGCTGGGGCTTTTCAGCTCACTTGAACTGGAACGCGAGCCCTATGTGGCAAGGGTAAATGAAAATACATGCGCAGGCTGCGAGTTTTGTATTACCGCCTGCCCGTATAACGCAATTGAAAGAAAAGAAATTAAAAACCGCAAAGGTGAAGTAATTAAAATTGTCTCACACGTAAATGAGGGCAAATGCCAGGGATGCGGCACGTGTGTATCTATCTGCCGCTCAAAGTCAATCGACCTCATGGGCTTTACCGACGAGCAGGTGTATTCACAGATAAACGCTCTGTTTGTTTAACATAAAACTGAATTTGACCGTTTGGAACGGAAGGAAAAATGAACGAAAATTTTGAACCTAAAATAGCGGCTTTTGTTTGCACATGGTGCACTTACACGGGAGCCGACCTGGCCGGCACGAGCCGCCTTAAATATGAACCCAACGTCAGGGTCTTAAGACTGCCGTGTACAGGAAGGATAGACTTTTCGCTCGTAATTAAGGCTTTTGAAAACGGTGCCGACGGAGTCCTTATTAGCGGCTGCCACCCGAACGACTGCCATTACAATGCAGGCAACTTTCACGCACGCAGGCGCTTTGCAGTCTTCCGCAAGCTCCTGGAATTTGTGGGCATCGACCCCAACAGGGTTCAGTTCAGCTGGGTCTCTGCAGCCGAAGGCGCCAAGTGGCGCGACGTTGTAAATGAGGTTACAGATGAGATCCGAAGCCTCGGGCCCTTTACTGAATATCAAAAGCTCATAGCAGGCTCATTCCCCTTTCAAAACGAAATGTCTGAACCGGAAGTGATATCTGAAAAGGAACAGGTGGAAAATGTCAAATGATATAAAACAATCATCTGAAGCAAAGAAGCTTGCACGTGAGCTTTTAGAACAGGGAAAGGTCTCCGCTGTAATAGGCTATGCCGAAGGGACATTAAAAGGCAGGGTTCAGACCCTGATTGCCCGCAATCCTTTGGATGCCGAAAAGTTTATCTTTAATGAATACTGCGTAAACAACCTGGCCGTGTATCTGACAAAGTCCTACAGGCTCCTTAAGTCTGACAAACCGGTTGCAGTGTTCTTAAAGCCGTGTGACATCAGGACCGTTACGGCGCTCATTCAGGAGCACCAGATAAAACGTGAAGACATTTTTATTATTGGCATGAGCTGCCAGGGTGTCCGGAACGGAAACGGCCTTTCAGGAAAATGCCGCGCCTGCAGGATGCATAACCCGCAGTATAGTGACGCTGTAATTGGCGAAGCCATAGAAGAAAAAGAGCCCGAAGTTACAGATCCTTTTGCAAGGGTAAAAGAAATTGAAAACATGAGTACCCAGGAGCGCTGGCAGTTCTGGACGAAGGAATTTGACAAATGCATCCGCTGCTACGCCTGCCGCCAGGCGTGCCCGCTGTGCTATTGCGAGCAGTGCATTGTGGATAAGACGCAGCCGCGCTGGATTGAATCGAGTGCCCACCCTGTAGGCAACATGGCATGGCACCTTATAAGAGCGTTCCACCTTGCCGGGCGATGCATCGGCTGCGGCGAGTGCGACAGGGTCTGCCATCAGAATATACCTTTAAGCCTGCTTAATATGAAAATGAGTAAAGAGATTTTTGACCTTTACGGCTACCGCTCAGGCGTGGACCCGGAAGCAAAGCCGCCTCTTACTGAATTTAAGATGGAAGACAACGAGGAATTTATAAGATGAAAATTTATAAGCTTAAAACCGGCTACACGGAGTTTCTTGGTGCTCTTCTGCAAAAAGGGAAAAACGTTATTGCTCCCAGGTTTGCGGGCAGGACACTCCTCTTCGGTAAAATAGATAAGGCTGAAGAAGCCGTACTTCCGGAGAAATATATCAATACCGTGCGTTCGGCAAAGGAATTTATGTTCCCCGTTACCGAGGCTGTGGTGGAGTTTTCTTTCAGGAATAAAGACGTGAAGATCCATGACGCACATCCCGAAGAAGATGAAAAGCTGATCGTGGGCCTCCGCCCCTGCGACGCTGCGGCATTTACAATCACTGACGACATTTTTAACTATGAATATAAAGACGAGTTTTATTTAACCAGGCGCCGGAATGCAGCTTTAATAACATTCGCCTGCGAGTCAATCGATGAGGCATGCTTCTGTACCTCCGTGGGCTTAAAACCGGACAGCATCCAGGGAAGCGATATCCTGTTCAAAAAAAATAGCGCCGGAACCTATATAGCATATGTAAATTCTGAAAAAGGGCAAAAGGTAATTGACTCTGTAAAAGAGCTTTTTGAAGAAGTAATTGAAGTAGTGGAAGACATTCCTCTTTACAGGGACCTGGAAAATAAAATGAGAAGCCCGCTGGACACGGTAAAAATAAAGGAGTGGCTGGACAAGAATTTTGAAAGCCCGCTTTGGGACGAGTACTCTTCGCGCTGCCTCGGATGCGGCAGCTGCGCATACCTCTGCCCTACCTGCCACTGCTTTGACATAGTGGATGAGACAAAGTACTCCCAGGGCCTCAGGCGCAAGAACTGGGACGCGTGCCAGTTCCCGCTCTTTACGCTTCACGCCTCGGGCCATAACCCGCGCGAGGTGCAGTCAAAAAGATACCGCCAGAGAGTAATGCACAAGTTTAAGTACTACAGCGACCGTTTTAATAAAACGCTTTGCACCGGGTGCGGCAGATGCGTAAGAAGCTGCCCGGTGAATCTGGATATCTACCAGGTTGTTTCTGAACTTACAAAAGAAGAAACCGCTTGAAAGAGGAGACATATTGAATGAACAACATTTATAAACCTTACCTGGCAAAAATAGATGAAGTAAGGCAGGAGACTCCCGACACAAAAACCTTCAGGCTTTCTTTTACCGATCCTGAAGAGGCTGAAAAATTTTCCTTTAAGGCCGGACAGTTCGGCGAATACTCCTCTTTCGGTGACGGCGAATCAACTTTCTGCATTGCTTCCTCGCCGACAAGAAAAGGCTACATTGAATGCAGCTTTAAGGTGGTGGGTAAAGTTACAAACGCCCTTAAAAATAAGGACGTGGGGGACGTAATTGGCTTCCGCGGCCCTTACGGGAACAGTTTTCCGATTGAAGACATGAGAGGAAAAAACCTCATTTTTGTAGGCGGCGGAATAGGCCTTGCACCTTTGCGCTCACTTATATGGAACTGCCTGGACTTAAGGCAGGAGTTCGGCAGGATCACAATCCTTTACGGCGCAAGAAGCGTTTCCGACCTCTGCTATAAAGATGAGCTTAAGGAATGGGAAGAAAGAAGTGACGTCGACTTTGTAAAAACCGTGGACCCCGGAGGAGAAACAAGTGACTGGGACGGGAAAATAGGATTTGTCCCCACGGTATTAAAAGAGCTTGCCCCGGAGCCTGAAAACACGGTTGCAATTACCTGCGGACCCCCAATAATGATAAAATTTGTGCTGGCTAACCTGTCTGAACTCGGCTTTAAGCCCGAACAGGTTGTAACCACGCTCGAAAACCGCATGAAGTGCGGCCTTGGAAAATGCGGGCGCTGCAACGTCGGGAAAACTTACGTCTGCATAGACGGTCCCGTCTTTACGGCACGCGAGCTGGAAGCTCTGCCAGTGGACTTCTAAGCTGAAAGATTTTGAAACCCTCTGAAAAACTTTAGTGACCAGGCGCCGGGCTCAACCTTCAAGAGCTTCAGGCAGCCTGGCCTGAAGTTACACATTCATCTGACTTTAAATACCTCTTTACACTTATATTAAAAAGCTATAAGTTGTTAAGTAAGAGAATTACCTGATCATATACGCAAACAGGTTTTTCTTTTGCAGTTCCTCATTTAATTTTTCTGGTAAAATATATTCAAATTATAAAGAGGGGTCACACAAAATGGATACAACCGATATTCTCAACATGGCTTCATCACGCCAGACGAAAAAGTACGCCGAACCTGTAACGGGCCACGTCTCTTTGGGCTCATCTCTCAGGTTTATACTGTTTTTAATTCCATCTGTAATTCTGGCCATAATATTATTTCTTATTCTCAGACTGCCTCCCGAAATATCAGTCCCTGTAATGATTTTGGGCGTAATACTAATAATAATAGTTGTCTCGGGCGTCAGGGTTGCCGCCGAATGGGAGCGCGGCGTGGTCCTCAGGCTGGGTAAGTTCCAGGGCTTAAAAGGCCCCGGCATGATGTATATTCTTCCCTTTCTTGAATACGTGAGGTTTATTGACGTACGCGTGCTTGCCATAAATATTCCAAGCCAGAAGGTTATTACGCGCGACAACGTTCCGGCACAGATCGACGGCGCACTCTTCTTCCGTGTGGAGGATGCGGAGAAAGCCGTTATCAGAATACAGGACTTCCAGTTTGCCATCTCCCAGTTTGCACAGGCCTCCCTCCGCGACGTTGTTGGCGGGCTTACCTTAGATGAGCTCCTAACAGAAAGAGAGCAGATTCAGGAGCAGATAGGTAAAGTAGTGGAAGAAAGAATTAAGGAATGGGGCATCCACCTCGATTCAGTAAGGCTTCTTGACGTTGAAATGCCGGAGGACTTAAAGCGCATGATGTCGCGCCAGGCCTCGGCTGAAAGGGAAAAAAGAGCAAACATTACAAAAGCCGAAGGCGACAAGCTGGCAGCGGCCAACCTGGCCGAAGCCGCACGCATTATGCTCGAAAGCCCGGGCGCAATTCAGCTTAGAACACTCCAGACGGTGGACGGCCTGGGGCCCACGCCGTCAAACACAGTCATCCTCTTCCCTGCTGAACTGGGCGATGCGTTAAGAGGATTTGTGGACCATATAGTAAAAAAGTAGCAGACTAAAAAAATCAGCCGGAAATATAGATGCAAAAGATGCTTTTTACTATCTTCCTTATTTTTATTGTGCCCGTGTCATTTTTCTCTCAGGAATTGGCACATGGCGCAATAAAAGGAAAAGTAACTGATCTGGAAACAAAGGAGCCTTTAACAAATGCCACGGTATTCCTTGAAAATACAACATTTGGAACGGTTACGGACCTTAAGGGCAGTTATGAAATTGTGAACGCTGATCCGGGCTCATACCATCTTATCGTCAGCATGGTGGGTTATGAGATGAAAAGAATTCCGGTAAAAGTGATTAAAGGAATTAGCCTGGCTCTGGACGCACAGTTAAAACAGAAGCCGGTGGTCTTAGGGCAGATAAACGTTGCCGGAAAAGTTACGGATGACTGGAATGAGTACCTTGAGATCTTTGAACGGGAGTTCATAGGAAGCGGAAAATTCTCACGCGAGGTAAAGATACTTAATCCCGAAGTGATAAACTTTAGTAAAGATGAGAAGACTGAGGAGGTAAAAGCCCTTTCTGACAGCATAATTATACTGGAAAACAAAGCCCTGGGATATAAACTATTCATTATACTGGAAGCATTCTCCTGCCATATCAGCGGCGACGTGGACTATCTTACGCGTGTAAGGTTCCAGGAGCTTAAGGCTGAAGATGATGAAGAAAAAGATGAGTGGAAGGAAAACAGGCGCTACTGCTACCTGGGCTCCCCGAAGCACTTTTTCAGCTCCCTTATAAAGAAAAGGCTTTATGATGAGGGCTTCGGCGTCAGAAAAGGATCTATGCTCATGCTTACCAGCGGAGGCGGGAGCGCTGTTTCTGAAGAGGACTTTAATATGGAGGAGTTTGGCGGGGAGTTCTTGAGGCTGAACCTCGATACCGCGCTTAAAGTGGAGTATACGGGAAGAACCTCGGCAGTTACCTATTTAACGCCGGGCGCCCCGTATTTTATTCTGCTCGATATGGCAGGCAACAGGGTGGATGCCAACAACCTGAAGGTAACTGGCGACTGGGCTGAACAGCGAATGGCTACTGCCCTTCCCTATAATTATCTGCCCGGAGAATAAAAACAAAAGATGCGAAAATAAAAGTAAGTTGTTTCAGTAATCGGAATCATTTCAACAAGAAATTTAATTATAAGGAGGATTCGTGAAGCCAGGTTACAAAAAGTACATATATATTCTTTCTGTTTCTCTTTTCTCATTTTTGCTTGGTGCCGCAGCCGTGAAATTTGAAGGCGTTATAACCGGGCCGGTGGTTGAAAGTGCTGAAAAACTGATTGGACTGAATTTTACGGGTGCCGAACGCGATTCAATGCTTACGGGCCTCAACAGCCAGCTTAAAAATTACGAAGAGATGAGAAAGGTGGAGCTTAATAACAGTATCCCTCCTGCCATACTATTTAATCCCATTCCGGTAGGCATGAAGTTCGAAACAAAACAGCTCCCTTTTAAGGCCGGCAGCTATAGCAATGTCAAAATGCCGCAGAATATTGAGGACCTGGTATACTACTCAATCGGTGAACTGGCTAACTTAATAAAGACCAGAAAAGTTACTTCTGAGGCTTTAACAAAAATGTACATTGAACGTCTGAAGAAATACGGCCCCAAACTTCAGTGCGTTATTACACTGACCGAGGATCTGGCTTTGGAACAGGCAAGGCGCGCCGATAAGGAAATTGCACAGGGCAGGTACCGCGGGCTTCTTCACGGAATTCCCTACGGCGCAAAGGACCTCCTGGCTAAAAAGGGGTATAAGACCACCTGGGGCGCAGCGCCTTACAGGGACCAGGTAATTGACATGGACGCAACTGTAATTAAAAAGCTTGAACAGGCCGGTGCCGTTCTGGTGGCCAAGCTTTCAATGGGCGCCCTTGCATGGGGAGATGTATGGTTTGGAGGCATGACGCGCAACCCCTGGGACCTGAAGCAGGGCTCCTCGGGCTCTTCGGCGGGCTCGGCTTCTTCTGTCTCCGCAGGGCTCCTCCCTTTTGCAATCGGGACTGAAACCTGGGGCTCAATTGTATCTCCTTCCACTATCTGCGGCGTCTCCGGACTCCGTCCCACATACGGCCGCGTAAGCCGTACGGGCGCTATGGCGCTCAGCTGGTCTATGGATAAAATCGGACCCATATGCCGCAACGCTGAAGACTGTGCGATTGTTCTTAATTATATATACGGTCCTGACGGGATCGACCAGAGCCTCTATAACGTTCCTTTTAATTATAATTATAACGTGAGCCTCAAGGGCCTTAAGATCGGGTACCTGAAGAATGACTTTTCACATAACTATGCCTTCAAGGAAAACGACTCCATAACGCTTGAGACTTTAAGAAAAATGGGCGCCACACTCGTTCCCCTTGAACTGCCGGACCTTCCGGTTAACGCAATTTCATTCATACTGGACGCCGAGGCCGCGGCGGCTTTTGACGACCTTACAAGAAGCAACCGCGACGACCTCATGGTGCGCCAGATAAAAAACGCCTGGCCTAATGTTTTCCGCCAGTCGAGGTTCATTCCGGCAGTGGAATATATCAACGCCAACCGCATCCGCTATGAGCTTATCCAGAGAATGGACAAAATGGTTAAAGATGTGGACCTTTACATGGCGCCTTCGGACGAAGGAGATAACTCACTTGTAACCAACCTTACGGGGCATCCTTTGGTGGTTGTACCGAACGGCTTTACAAAAGACGGGCACCCGACAAGCATTACATTTGTTGGAAAGCTTTTTGAAGAAGGCAGAATAGCAGCTGTTGCAAAAGCATACCAGGATAAAACAGGCTTCCAGCTGAAACACCCTGTTCTGAATTTTTAATTTTTTTGTATCTTTAATCAGGACTTAAAATATTTCTCCAGGTGGCGGGAACCGTACTTACGCCCGGGGTGTTAAACTTAGAAGAACCGGCGTTACGGTCATAAATTGTGGGGTAGACTAAAAAAAGTAATATTTCTACCTTAAATTTAAGACAGTAATATAAAACAAGGAGGTATCTACACAGATTTCACACATTAACTCATGAAAGGAGGTCAGATATGGTCTTTAATCTTGAAGGCTACAGTTTTGACGAAGAAAGCGGCAATTTCAGGGTCAGTGATGTAGAGTTGACCGTTTATGAGTTCATGATATGCAGATTTGAAATCGGTAATGGCATTGTAAGTGTAGTAGATAGTTATGGAAAGATAACACACGTACTTTCGGATGATGCTCTTGGAAAGCTGAGTCACTTAAGGGCACAGTATAATTAGCCGGGTACGTCTTAAATCAGGTCGTGAAAAGGATACTGGAATATAAAATCCTGAACTCCGCAATAATTTTCTTTTAGGTGCGGAGTTCAGGATTTGCTGTTTTCAGCAGAACTCTTGAAGAAAAACAGTATAACTGCAATCAGGAGGCTTACAACCGAAGAAATAATGAAAGGAACCGAAGAGCCGAAACGGTCCCAGAGAATTCCCGTCAATACAGAGCCCGCCATAACAGCAAAGCTGGAAAGCATTGTAAGAAGCCCTATTGCCGATCCCCTGTTTTCATCCCTGATCAAGTCCGCAATCCAGGCCTTGGTTATCCCTTCTGTGGAGGCGGCATAAATGCCGTAAAGAGCAAAAAGAGCCCACATCAGAATAAAACTTCCTGAGAAGGCAAAACCTGAATAAACAATTGAAAAGACAACAAGCCCTGATGTAAGCACGTTCTTCTTCCCTATCCTGTCCGACAAAAGACCTGCGGGATAGGAAAAAGATGCATAAACAAGGTTATAAAACACGTAGCCGAATATTGCAAGTGAGTCCGACTTTGCAATTGAGCGCGATTTGAGTATTAAAAACACGTCGCTGCTGTTGACGAGCGAAAACAGTGTAAAAAGGACAATCAGAGTCTTATATTCCCGGGGAGCCCGGCGCCAGAACTCCAGGTAATGCCCTTTCTTTTTAATAATTGCTTCAACCGGCTTATCCTTAACAGTAAGCGTAAAGGCAACGGCAATTAAAGACGGGATAAAGGCGATAAGAAAGATAATGGAGTAATTTCCCGGGTAGAGTGCCAGTAAAAGGAGCGCGCCCAAAGGTCCCAACGCCGCGCCCAGCGTATCCATTGCGCGGTGGAATCCGAAGACTGCACCCGTGTTGCCGTTGGAATATCCTGCAAGAAGCGCATCCCTGGGAGCCGTACGGACACCCTTACCTACCCTGTCGGTAACTCTTGAGAATAAAACCATTCCGAAGTTCTGGAATATGCCCGGAAGAGGCTTAACAAGGCCCGAAAGACCGTAGCCAATTATAACAAAAATTGAACGCTTGCCAAGTTTGTCGGATAAAACCCCGAAATAACCCTTCAGAAGTCCAGCCGTTATCTCGGCAATCCCTTCAATAAGGCCTATTGCGGCCATTGTAGCCCCTAGCGAAGTCAGAAAAATTGGAGTTACGGGATAGAGCATCTCACTGGCAACGTCTGTAAAGAGGCTTACCATGCTGAGAATAATAACCTGACGGGGTAATCTTTTTATGGACATCTTTTGTTCTGTACTGAATACTAAAAAAAAATATCCCCGGTGATATTTCCGGGGATTAATAAAATTAACACACTCAGAGATTAATCAAAAGCAGAAGCTTATAAGCCGCCATGCCGAATGCCGCAGAAAGAGGAATTGTAAGTATCCATGCCCATATAATATTTCGGGCAACTTTCCAGCGCACGGCCTTTGTGCTTTTAGCGGCTCCCACGCCTGCAATTGCGCCTGAAATGGTGTGCGTTGTGCTGACAGGTACACCGAAAGCCGAGGCAATAAAAATTGTAATGCTGGCCGAGCTCTCGGCGCTGAAGCCGCCAAAGGGGGTCAGCTTTGTCATTTTCATTCCGAGCGTCTTAATTACCTTCCAGCCTCCGAAGAGTGTACCAAGGGCAATAACCGTGTTACATGAAAAAACGACCCAGTAAGGTGTGTGTGCCGCGGGGCTTAAGGCCTTGTTTGCAATGAGAACCATTGTAATAAGCCCCATGGTCTTCTGAGCGTCGTTACCCCCGTGGCTTAAGCTGTATGCTGCAGCCGAGGCTATCTGAAGCTTTCTGAAATGCTTGTCCACTTTCCTGGGCGCCGAATCTTTTACAATCCATATTGTTATAACTGAAAAAATTCCTGCAATGAGGTATCCGAGCACCGGAGAAATGAAAATGAAAGCTATAATCTTTAGAAATCCGCTGGCAATAAGGGCGCCGAAGCCGGCTTTTAATACTGCCACGCCGCCCAGGCCGCCGATAAGGCAGTGCGATATGCTTAAGGGGATGCCAAGGTGTGTTGCTGCGGCAGCCATTATGATTGCTCCTACCAGCGCCGAGAGAATAACGGTATTGTCAAGTACAGAGACTACCACCAGGCCTTTTCCTATTGTTGCTGCCACGCCGAGGCCAAAGACAAAAATGGCGGCAAAGTTAAAGAAAGCCGCCCAGGCTACGGCCTGAAAAGGCGTAAGGACCTTTGTGGCTACAACAGTTGCAATGGAATTTGCGGCGTCGTGCATACCGTTATAGAAATCAAAAAGAAAGGCTAGCGTAATAATTAAAACTGCAATAAGAGGGAGCGTTATCCCGATAAAGGGAAGTGTTAATGATAAATTCATATATGATTTTTTGTGTTAATCAGCCGTTTTTAAGTGAAATTGTAAAAATTACAGAAGCTACCGCCTGGCATTTGTCTGTTATATCTTCAAGAACGTCCAGTACCTCTTTTCTCTTTATGAGTTCAATTGCGTTGCTTTCTTCCTTAAAGAGCTTAGTGATAGCTTCCCTGTAGATCAGATCAGCTTCCTGTTCCAGGTCTTTTACAATTTTCAGGTTATCGTTGGATTTTACTTTTCTGTCCACAATTGAGGTATAAAGTTCCTTGATCTGCATTGAAGCGATCTGCAGGAGCTTTTCAGCTACTTTCAAAGGCTCGGTGAGGTTATAAACTTTTGCGCGTGTAACGGCGGCGTTGATGGCGTCGGATACTTTTTCAAGGGTTTTGATGAGTGCGTATATGTCCTCGCGGTCAAAAGGGGTCAGGAAGCTCTTGTCGAGCTTATTGAACACCTTGTGTGAGATCTCATCGCACCTTTTTTCAAGCGCTTTAAGTTTTAAGGATGTTTCTTCGTCATAATTGGCATTTCCGAAGAAATTCTTGGCCAGTGTAGCCATTTCGCTGATTGCGATTATCATGGCGCTGAAATCTTCAAAATACTTTTCTTCTTTGGGTAATAGTGCTTTAAACATGTGGTGTTGATTGTTGTTAGTTTTGCTTCTGCAAACTTAGGAATTTTTTATCTATAATAAAAGGTGATTGACAAAGGGGCGTCTTTTGGCGGCAAAAGGTAGGAAAATAATATAGTTGACAAATTCAGAAGTACTTATATCTTAATGTATAAGAATTAGAGAAGTTATATAGTCATGAGTTTCCAGTCCAGACACAAAACGGTTCACGGGTGCTCACCGTTAATTTACAGCGGCAATATTAATAATTAAAAGTAAAGGAGCTTATATGGAATATTATGAACTCCATCCTTTAACTCCTCAGTTGCGCTATATTAACAAGGCAGTTGAGGTCTTAAAGAATGGCGGCGTTATAATCTATCCTACAGATACAGTTTATGGTATCGGCTGCGATATTTTCAACAAAGAGGCCCTCGACAGGGTATTTGCAATTAAACAGGATTCAGGCACAAAACTCTTAAGTTTTGTATGTGCGGATCTGAAAGATATTTCAAAGTATGCTAAAGTCTCAGACTATGCATACAGGACAATGAAGCACCTTCTGCCCGGGCCCTACACTTTCATTCTGCCGGCGGCAAGGGAAGTACCCAAGAAGTTATGGTCAAAAAGGCAGACCGTAGGCATCAGGGTTCCGCAGCACAACGTTGCCCTTACTCTTGTAAAAGAGCTAGGTAACCCGATTGTCTCAACAAGCGTTACAAACAGGAAAAATGAAATTATATATGACCCGGCTGAGATCAGGAGCATATTCAACACACAGGTGGACTTAATGCTTGCAAGCGGAAACCTTCAGGGCGGAGTCTCATCAATTGTTGACTTAAGTGACGACGTCCCGGAGATTATCAGAGAAGGAGCAGGAGACGTAAGTATATTCCGGGCCTAGTGACAAAGTATATAGAAGATTAAAAAAGAAAACCCGGCTTCCTTTTATTAAGGAGCCGGGTTTTTTTGTTGCTTAATCTGCTGTTCTATACCTTCTTGTATGAAACCGTAGCCGATGCCTGATGGACGGGGTAAATTACCACGTCGGCAATTACTACGTGCGCCGGACGCGAGGCCATAAAGACAATTGTTTCTGCAATGTCCTTGCCTACCAGCGGATCAAGTCCCCTGTAGACATTCTTTGCCTTTTCAGCGTCTCCTTCAAACCTGATCACACTGAAATTTGTCTCAACCATTCCCGGATCAATTGAGCTAACCTTGATCTTTGTTTCAACAAGATCCATTCTGAGTGATTTTGTAATTGCATCAACGGCATGCTTTGTAGCACAGTATACGCTTCCCTTTGGATATGCCTGCTGCCCTGCAATTGAACCCAGGTTAATTATGTGCCCGCTGTCCCTTTTTACCATAAGAGGCACAACGGCTCTTGAGACGTAAAGAAGCCCTTTTACGTTTGTATCAATCATTACATCCCAGTTATCCGGATTGTCCTCGTAGAACTTGTTCATGCCAACTGCCAGCCCTGCGTTATTGACCAGGATGTCGATATTCTTCCATTCTTCGGGAAGTGAATCTATTGCTGACTCAACAGCTTTCCTGTTCCTTACGTCCAGCTTGAAATCGTAAACCTTAACGCCGAACTCTTTTCTGATGTTTTCAGAGATGATGTTTAGAATGTCGATCCTTCTGGCGCAAAGTATGAGGTTGCTGCCGGCTTTTGCAAATTCCTCGGCACATGCTTTCCCGATGCCCGAAGTAGCACCGGTGATAAATACTACTTTGTTTTTTAACGCTTCCATTTTGCTCCTGTATTATTAGTTATAGAAAAATGCTTTTACTTTTATTTTCTCAGGACTGAAACCCGGATTTATCTTTCAATCCAGCTTGGTCTTTTTGTCTCAAAATCGGGGGCTGTAACAATGAACGGGTAGTCCCTTTTTACAGCCGTCCCCATGCCCTGAGCGCCTTTTT
Source organism: Ignavibacteria bacterium (assembly GCA_025612375.1). Classification (NCBI taxonomy): domain Bacteria; kingdom Pseudomonadati; phylum Ignavibacteriota; class Ignavibacteria; species Ignavibacteria bacterium. Next base: position 24,791 of record JAAXKN010000035.1, on the reverse strand, counting down.
CAGGTGACTCTGCCTTCCAGGACTGATCGCTTAAAATCTCAATTGTGCTCCCGCCTGCTTTAACTTCGGCCATTAAGTTAAATCCTGCAAAGCCTTTGGGAAGAAAGTTCTGAACTTCAACTTTAATGGTGTTCTCCCCTTCCTTCAGGTATTTTGTGACGTCCAGGAATTTAATCCTCCTGTAGTCAACCAGAAGTGAAAGTGAGCGTTTAGCGTAAACCTCGTCAACATACTGCCCGTTAATAAAAAGCCTGGCGTACGTGTCACCCAGCAGCTGCAGAAGAGCCGATGAGGGTTTTTCATTAAGTGTAAAAGTCTTAGTAAACGAGGCATTCTTTGCAAATGTTGTGTCGTTTACCTTGCAGTAGATCCACTCGCTTGGGATCTGCGGCGCCTTAAGTGTACCATTTGCAAGCTGCTGCTTTGTCTCGGTAAAGTAGCTGATAAGACGTGTGAACTTGTCCTCAATCATGTTGAGGTTGTCTTTTTTGTAATACTTAAGCCAGTTATCTGCAAATTCACCTTTCAGCTTGTTAAGTTCCGCTATATTCCCGTCAATCATACTGTTCAGGCTCTTTATATCGACGTCCTTTCCCTGGAGCTTGTCCTGCAGTATGAACTGTGTGTTAAGCTTTGTCTGGTACCATTCGTCAAGCCTGATAAGGAAACTGATAAGATCGAGCTGGTCCTTATTGCTTTTAGCTGAAGCTTTAACGTCGTTAATAATGCTTTTTGCCGTGGGAAGAGTGGATTTCATCCAGCTGATCTTTACAACGGGTGACACCTTAGGCTCCCACCATGAGGGGTCGCGGAATGGAAGAAGCGGGTGGCGGAAGACTTCGTGCCATACAACCTGGTTAAGGGGCGAGTTTATAGTTTCGTAAAGACTTGCCAGGCGGGCGTCATCCGTGCCGTAAAAATCTGTAAGGAAGTCGTGTGAGAACTTAGCCTCATTGCTTGCCTTAAGGTTCCATGCGCACTGTGCCGACCAGGCGTAGCCGTAATCGTTTAATTCCTTGTAGGTCTCACCCCCGTAGTCGCCCCAGTTGGAGTTGATCATACCGATAGCCCCATTCTTAAGGCCGGACTCTGTGATGTACCTGATATTCGGTATGGCGTTTTCATTTACAGGGAAATTTGAGGAGTAATTCCATACCGTGGGGGAAACAAGGTACGGGTGCCCGGCCTTTGCAAAAACTTCCGTCGAAGGATATGCCGCGTCGGGCCTGTAGTGCCAGTCTACAACCGTAATATCTTTTGGCAGCCCTTCAAGAATTTCGGGGTGGCTTAAAATAATGTCTCCATACATCATTACCTTTTTGCCGTAGCCTTTTAACATATCGTAAACTTTCAGGTAATGCTTAAGGTGAACCTGTGCCATGGAAGATTCTTCAACCAGGTGACGGCTTTTCCCAAGTCCCACGTCGTATGTCTCATCTGCTCCCATGTTGAAGTATTCAGACGGGAATAAAGCCGTAGCCTCTTTAAGGAGATTATTTAAGAATGTGTAGGTCGAGTCGCTTGAAACGTTAAGCGAGGCTGCTCCCGGAAACTCGGCGTATTTCACGAATTCTTCCTGTGAAAGGAGGTTTTCATAGTGCCCGAGCGTCTGAAATGCCGGAATTATATCTATATAATAGTTTTTGGCGTATGCCACCAGCTCTTTTACCTCGTCTTTTGTCAGTGCTCCCCTGTTCTGCCCTATTGCCGGGTACTGGTCGAAGCGGAGCACGTCTTCAATGTACGGCATATAAATGTTCATTTTATAGCGGGCCAAAAATCTTATGATCCTCTTGAATTCATCCAGATTCGGAACCTGTCCGCGGCTTATGTCGTCTGAGATGCCGCGCATCTTCATATCGGGCCAGTCCAGGATTTCAAGAGCTGAGAGCGTATTGTCCCTGGATCTGTCCAGGATCTGGTTCAAGGTCATTACGCCGTAAAGAATTCCTTTTCCCGAGGTGCTTTGTATGGAAATGCCGTCTTTAGAAACAGAAAGCGAGTAGCCTTCCTCGTTAAGTTCAACAGGGCTTTTTGAAACGAGCCTGCTCCCGGGAGCATACTCCAGGAGCACGATGCTCCCCTTTTCGGGCTGCCCTTCTGAGACTGTGGCTTCTACTTTAATTGTGGAGAGGGTCTGCTTTAATAATTCTGCTGCAAACCTGTTCTTTGAGCTGTTGGGGCCTGAGAGCACTATTTTGATCGCGGGGGAAAGCCTGAATGCTCCTGCCTGCCTGTTTACTATTCTTGGATATGGCACAACCTGTATGTCTTCACTCTGAGCCTGAAGGTTAAACGCATAGGTCATGCATGCAATAAGTAAAAATAAAAACCGTTTCATTAATATTCCTTTAATTGGGGGATTTAGTTTTTTTTGATGATGCTTCCGGAATTTCAAATTGAAATTTAACCCAGGAAAACTTACAATTTTACATAATAAAAAAAAACAAGTCGTCCCTTTATGTTAAATTTATTATTATACATCAGGAGAAATTTTGTCTTATATTTTAAGAATAAAGAGGTCTAAATTTTTGTTTTCCTTAATCTGCCGGAATTTTTATATTAAAAGCTTAAGAAAAGACCCGCTGGCTTAAAAAGAACTGAGTTTTGCCCCTGGGGTCTCGAACTAATTATTTGCGTATTTAGTATCCGGGTAATTTATGGAGTCAAAGTTAAAGCTGGATCTGGAAAGGATTTTCAGGGAGGCCACTTCATCTGGCGAACTGTTTGATTCGTTTCAAAAGGCAATTAAACATAAACTGAAGGATGCAGAGCTCTTTAAGATCCTGCTCAGCAATATAATACTGAGCCCCGACGAAATAAAAATGTATACTGAAAAACTCTGCCGCGAGTATAATGATATCCGTTACGACATATATATGTGGGCGGCTAATATACTCGAAAGCATGCATGCCGGCGAACACCTCGAAACAGCCTTTGAATATTACAGAAAAGCAATAGAATCAAACCGCACCGACTACCAGCCATATATTTCTATGGCTAAGATGTATAACCCTGAACTCGATGTCCCTCCTAAAAAAGTCCTGCTTGAACTCTTAAAAAACGGCATCGAAGAAGTCCGCCATAAAAGCAGGGTCTGCAGGGCAATTGCGGACCTTTACGACATCCTGCAGGATAAGGTAATGAAACAGAAGTATCTTGCAATGGCAGCTAAATATGCGCGCGGCGGAATGTAGCTCAAAAGGGAACTTAACTCTAGTAGTAATACCCTATCGTAAAATAAAAGTATACCGGCCCTAACCTGAGCGGATTATTGGGCAGGTTCCTTTCAAAAAGAAAACTTCTTCCAACGGAGAAGTCCGCCGGACCAAGAGGGGTATCGAAAGACACAGAAGTGCCCATTCCGTGCATGAAATCCACAAATCTCATCTGTGCCCTGGACTGCCAGACGCTGCCCATATCATACCTGACCTTGAGGTAAGCATCAAAGAAAAGTTTGACGGGAAGCTTTGCCCTGTACTGGATGGACGCAAGGAAGAGCTGCCTTCCGCGGAACTCGTTATCTCTCAGGCCGAAAAATGAGTTCTGCCCGCCAAGCGAAAACTGCTGGCTTAAAGGGAGTGTCTCGTCTGCAAAGCCAAAAGCAAAGTGAGGAGTTATAGTGTGCACCTTGTTATATGTGGTGAAATAACTCGTATAATCGATATAAAACTTGGAATATCCCAGGTCGCTAAAGAATAATTTCTGAGCCGTTTCATAGGATGCTTTTATAAGAAAACCGTAATTCGGGAAAGGATATTTGTCCTGCGAATCAATAGTTGAAGATGCCTCAACCGAGGAAACCTGGGTTTTATAGGTGCCGCCCTTATAATCCCTTTTGTTTTTTACTTCAATACCTTCGTATTTCCCCTGTATTATAAGATTGCCATACTTTTTTACCTGCATTCCAAGCCCCAGGGAAAATCCCTGGCTGATCTGCCGGTATTCCCCGTCAACTGAGCGCGAGAAATATCTTTCCGAACGGACCTCATCCATCTTGTAGGTATAAACGTCGTTAAACTCATAGAATGCGCGTACCTTATATGTAAGATAACTGTTGAAAATCCTGTTTGCCTTGTGTTCCAGAATATAGGACCTGTTCCTTATGCCGCCCGAGAGTATAAGGCCCAGCTCTGTACCCGAGCCTGCTATGTTTTCATCGCGCAGGTCCAGGCTCAGCTGTGTCTGGTTCTCATTGTCTATCCTGAGCCCGAAACGCATGAGGCTTGAGGGCTTTTCATCAACTTTCAGGTAAAGTACGTTTTCTTCAGTATTTTTTGCGGCTGTTATGGTAACGTCGCTAAAAAGGTTCGTCCCCCTCAGGTTTGCAAGCCCCTGCTCAATTTTGCCGGAGAGGAAGTAATCCCCTTCTGAAAGAGGAAATTCCCTTCTTATAATATCATCTCTTGTCTTCCTGTTTCCCTCAATTACTATCCTGGCAATTTTCCCTTCAGATATTCTTACTTTGAGCTCCCCTGTCTCAGGGTCGAATGCAACGTGCTCTACTTCGGCAAGCGAATAGCCGGAGCTTCTGTAAAGCTTCATTACGCTCAGAAGCTTTTCCAGTACCCTGTTTGCATTATATGGCCTGCCTGTAACCTCATCAAAGAGGCTGTCAACAATAGAACGGCTGAAGAGCGTAAGCCCCCCGACACTTACTTTATTAATGGTCGGGTTCTTCTTAAAGATGAAGTTCAGGTGCGAACCGGCCTCATCGCGCCTGATGCCAACCGAAAGGCTGTCGTAGTCGCCCGAGCTGTAGATTGAAGCCAGGTCACTTAAAATCTCATGGCTGCCGACGGAGTCCTTTCTGGAATACTTGTAAAGGAAGGCCCTCTGTATCTGGGGCGCATTTTCGTCATAAACGACATTTTTTACGTAAAATTCCTTTTCCTTAAGCTTTGTTCTGTAGAGCTCTTTTATCTTTTCTTCTATTGTGCCGATTAAAGGCAGCGTGGAAGCATACCCCTTATATATAATAGAATCAATTCCTGTAAAATCTGTGTTCTTTTTGTTCCCGATTTTAGGGCTTACTACAATGTCTGCCGCCTTAAGCTGCTGCTCTGTAAGCAGGCGCATCGGGATGCTTACCAGCTGGTCTGCAACATTCCACGGGTAATCCAGCTCCTTTGCCGTATTAAGTGGGCTTGTGGTGTTAAATGCAATTGTAAGGTCGCTTCCCGAGTCCTTTGCAAGCTGGACCGGTATGTTGGCTACAAGTCCGCCATCGACCAGAAGAAGAGAATCAATTTTTACGGGTGAAACCAGAAGAGAAACGCTGGAACTTGCGCGCATGGCCTGGCTTAAGGAGCCATGGTTAAGCATTACAAGATTTCCTGTAACAAGATCGGTGCAGACGGCTCTGAAGCTATACTTAAGCTCGTCAAAATCTGAATTTACGTGTATCGGTGCATTCAAAGCCAGCAGGTTCAGCAAATTTGAAAGACGCTGCCCTGTTGTAATTGAGGTCGGGAGCACCAGGTGAAGCCCTTCTAAGCGGAAGGCTACCAGGGCCTTGTCCTCTGTAACTTTCTGGTCGACAAATAAATCTTTTCTGTTTGTCTCTTCGGTGGAGGTCATAAGGTCGCTCCAGGGAATTACACGGACTATGGAGTCGAGATCCTGAATGCTGTAGCCTGCCGAATACAGTCCGCCTATGATGCTTCCCATGCTTGTTCCGACAATAAGGCTGACCGGTATTTCGTGCTCGGAAAGTGCGCGCAGAACGCCTATCTGTGCAAGGCCGCGCGCTCCGCCTCCGCTTAAGACGAGGGCAACCGAAGGCTGCTGGGCAACAACTTTTTCATTAAGGCCGAACGGAAGACGGGATTCTTTGTACTCAAGGGCAATAACGTCTTTTTGCTGTGCCTGCGATGTGCCAGCAATCATAAATGGCAGTAGAATTGTGAGAATGCCGCGGCGGAATCTGTTTTTTAGTAGCTTATTCATGTAAGCTTGTTCATTTTGGCCTGTATATAACAAAAAACCGGTTTTCAGTTATAAGTATAATTAAAGCTCAATTTGGCTGAAACTAAATATAGCTGAAAACCGGCAATATTAAAACTATCTTTTCTTCTTTTTGGCTGTCTGCTGCTGCTGAGCGCTTTTCTCGGCTGCTTCCATGAGGCGCGCCATCATTCCGCCCTGCTTTTTGTTTGTCTTTACAGGAACCAGTTCAACATTGCTGTGGCTGTGGTTGACATACCACTGCTGTGCAATTGAGAACAGGTTGAACATGAAATAGTAAAGGTTCAGTCCTGCAGGGAACCCCATGAACATCACCGTAAAGAGAATTGGCATCATGTAGACAAGAGCCTTTTGTGTCGGATCCTTGACGCTCATTTTCTGCTGTATGAACATTGTAATTCCAAGCAGAAGAGCCAGGCCGCTTATCTGGCTGAAGCCGAAAAGCGGAATCTTGAAGCCAAGATCCATAATAACATCAGGCACCGAAAGGTTGTGTATCCAGAGGGCAAACGGCTGCTGCCTGAGCTCAATTGCCACGTTGAACAATCCCCAGAGCGCTACAAGTATAGGCATCTGCAGAAGCATCGGCAGGCATCCTCCGGCAGGATTGATGCCGTAGGTCGAATAAAGCCTCATGGTTTCCTTGTTTACCTTCTGCGGGTCATCCTTGAATTTCTCTTTGATCTCTGCAATCTTGGGCTGCAGAAGCTGCATCTTTTTCATAGATTTCATGCTGCTTCTTGTCAACGGGTGCAGAAGAACTTTAATGATCAGAGAGAACACTATTATAACCCAGCCGTAGTTCGGTATGAACCTGTGCAGCAGCTCAAACAAAGGCAGAAGCAGGTATTCCGAAATCGGCCTGATAATAAACTTGAGGCCGAAGAGGCTTCCAAAATCAACTATCCTTTCAAAATTCTTTCCGTAAGACTTAAGGAGCGAATAGTCAACGGGCCCGATATAGAGGAGGAATGAGTTCTTCTGGTAACTGGAATTATTAAAAGGCACCTTAAGGCTTGTGCTGAAGTACTGCCTTACGCCGGAATTGTTCCCGACGGCCTTTTCAGTTCCTTTTATCAGCGCTCCGCCATCAGGGCTCGGCTTAACAGGAGCTATGGTGACGGTGAAATACTTGTTTCTTACGTCAATCCAGTCTACCCTGCCGTTAAATTCTTTCTGTACGTTCTCGCCCATTTTGGCGTTTACAATTACCTGCTCATCTCCGGCATAGGCGCTTGCATTTGAATAACGGGCCTCATCGGCTGAATTCTTTTCGACAAAGTTAATGCCGTTATCCCAGACAACGTCATACCTGTAATTGCTGATGAAGTTCTCCATGTTCTTCATCTCTATGTCGCAGCGGGCGGCATAATCATTGGCGCGGAAAACATAAGTTTTCTTTATGTGGCCTTTCCCGACAGGAAGAGTGTAGCTTACCAGTATGGAGTCGTTGTTTGATATACGGTAGTAGCTCCTCTCGGCGCTTGACTGAAAAGCGGCATCAGAAGTATTGACGAGCTTGCCGTCTTTTGAGACGAAGACTATATTAAAATCGCCGTCGTCATTAACAAGCTGAACCTGTCTTTCATAAAAATCGTTTGAATACTGCGGAAGATCAGCATACCAGGTGTTGTATTTTTTAAGGAAGTATCTTCTTATCCTGCCGCCGTTACTGGTAAGTTCCAGTTTTACAAGGTCGTTTTCAATTGTAACGATCTGTTCCGGGGCCTTGGCGCCCTGGAGTGCTTTTCCAAGAGCCGAAGTGTCACTCTGCGCCTGGGAAGGTTTATTCTCCTGAAGGGGCTTCTGCTGATTTTGGTTTTCATTCTGCGGCGTGGTCTTATTAACCAGAGTTGTATCGCCCGGCTTTTTGACAGGCGGGTTTTGAGGTGTGGGGGAACTCAGGTAAAGCCATACTATAAGTATTGCTCCGATTAGTACGAAGGCAATTGTTGTTTGTTTATCCATCTGTTTTATATTCCAGAAATTAATCTAATGGGTCATACCCCCCTTTGTTGAAGGGGTTACATCTTAAGATCCGCCATACAGATTTTATGCCTCCTTTAAGAACTCCATACTTCAAAAAAGCTTGGCGGCTATACTCACTACAGGAGGGATAAAATCTGCATGAAGGTGGAAAAAGCGGTGATATCAGCTTTTGGTAAATTCTGATTAAAAATACAAATAAGTGCCTCATTGCAGTCGGCTGTTTATTTTGTTCAACAAATCAATAACAGCAGGCATAATATCACCCAGCTTAAGTTTCTTCTGTCTTTTCTGATTCAAGTTGTTTGGAGAAAAAATAATTTTAAGGCAAATTGATTTTTCAATGCAATTTGCCGTCAAAATTTCTTTGTTAAAGCGGTAGGATTCTCTTAACAAACGCTTAACCCTGTTTCTCCAAACCGCATTGCCCGCTTTCTTTGAAACAGCGGCAGCTATCTTAATACCAGGCTGCTCAGAATTCTTTTCGGGAAAATAACTAACCTTCAGCTTCTGATCGTCTGAATAAATAACCTTACCAACCGAATATACCTGTCTAAAGTCTTTTTCTTTTTTGATCCTTTCATCTTTAGAAAGACCAAACTTTGCCAAGACTTTTATCTCTCGTCGCTAACGGTTAATCTTTTTCTTCCCTTTGCACGCCTGCGTGATAAAACCTTGCGGCCGTTTTTCGTACTCATGCGTTCACGGAATCCGTGTTTATTAACTCTTTTTCTTTTGCTTGGCTGAAATGTTCTTTTCATAATTATACTCCTTGAAAATAAAGAATTCTAAGTTAAGGAATCGCGCAAAAAAATACAAGATTTAAAGGAGCCCCGGAGCCTGAAAAACAGCCTAATTTAACACCTTAGACAAATTTAATTCACAATCTTTATAATTTAAGCCTCTTAACTGCAATTTTCAAATGAATTTACAGGCCCAAAAATAAGCCCGCCGGGATAAAGGAAACAGCCCATAATTTTGACACGCAGGGAATTTCCGGACATAAAAATGCCCGTAAAGAAAGATTCCCGGGAGTAAAATGTGAGACAGAAATTAAATTTGTGTAAATGCCGCGGGAATTCGTAATTTGCACCCGGCATTAATAACACTAAAAAAGGAGGAGTCCCGTGAAATTGCTTCTTAAAATTCCTGCCGCCCTTTTCATCCTGTCCCTGATTTTTTCCCCTGAAACATTTGCACAGGGGGATACTAAAGGAAAAGATGAGCCGAAAGCGGTTTACTCATTTACAAAAGACTTTGAAATTAAAACTACACCCGTAAAAAACCAGGCAAAAACCGGCACCTGCTGGTGCTTTGCTACGGTGTCGTTCCTGGAAACCGAACTTTTAAGGCAGAATAAAGGGGAATACGACCTTTCTGAAATGTTTATTATACGGAATACTTACCCCTTAAAGGCTGAAAATTACTTAAGATACCAGGGAATGGCCAACTACGGCGAGGGAGGACAGGCACACGACGTCTTAAACCAGATTCGCACCTATGGCATTGTGCCCGAAGAAGTCTATACCGGAAGAAATAACGGCGAGGAAAAGCTTAACCAGCAGGAAATGAAGGCCGTTACAGAAAGCATGCTGAAAACTATGGCCGAGAATAAAAGCGGTAAATTAAGCCGCCGCTGGAAAGAAGTTTACGAGTCTGTTCTGGATGTTTATATGGGAAAGCTCCCCTCTGAATTTACCTATAAGGGCAAAAGCTATACTCCAAAGTCATTTGCCGGTGACCTGAAACTGAATCTGGATGACTATGTGGAACTGACTTCATATACACACCACCCCTACTATAGCAAATTTACACTTGAAATTCCTGACAACTGGAGCCGGGCTGAATACTATAACCTCCCCATGGAGGAACTCGAGGCGGTAATGGATAATGCACTTGAAAACGGATATTCTGTGGCCTGGGACGGGGATGTAAGCGAGCACGAGTTTTCACAGAAAAAAGGCTATGCCGTACTTCCCTTTAAGGACTGGAACGACAAGTCGGCAGCTGAGAAAGATGAAGTAATAACTTCGCCTGAAGTTGAAAAGACAGTTACACAGGAAGACAGGCAGGAATCGTTCAACAACTTTACTACAACCGACGACCACCTGATGCACCTGGTAGGACTGGCGCACGACCAGAAGGATACAAAGTATTACATAACAAAAAATTCCTGGGGCACTGAACAGACCAACGGAGGCTATATCTATATGTCAGCCCCGTACGTACGCCTTAAAACGGTTGCCATTATGATACATAAAGACGCAATACCCAAAGAAATTGCCAAAAAGCTGGGGCTGTAACCCGGGAGCTTAAAACTTCTTTTATGGTCAGAAGTTAAGAATGCTGGAAAAGCCGGTGATTCTTAGCTTCTGACATTCTTTTATCTGCCTTTCTTTTATTAAGTCTGCCTTAGAAAATCAGCGCTCCAATTAACAGCAGTGCCACAAGGCCTCCTGCAGCCAGCACAATTATCATGGAAGTATCCATTTTTGAACCGCTGTCGTCAGCCGGCGCCGGGGCGTTCTGTGTAGTCTGCGACTGCCGTCCCTTATTCTCTGTCTGCCCCTTATTCTCTGTCTGCCCCTTATTCTCTGTCTGCCCCTTATTCTCCGTCTGTGATTTGTTCTCCGTCTGCCCGGTTGTAGTTCCCGTTTGTGTCCTTTGGCTGCCTACTGCCTGGTTTTGCGATGGCGGATTCTGGGTTTGGGTATTCTGTGTTTGTGTATTCTGTGCCGGTGGATTCTGCGTCTGCGTATTTTGCGGCGGCTGTGTTTGAGTTTGTGTATTCTGCGGCAGCTGCGTCTGTGTCTCTGTTCTTGAACTGCCGGTTACATTCTGCTGCTGCCCCAGGGGGGCAGTATTGTCAAACGTTACAGTCACCCCGTTTGAAAGCTTCATGTCTTTAATTTCGCTTTTATTGAACTCGTGCAGAAGGTTTGAAACAGATTCCCTGAACTGGACGGTATTCGAGGTAACCTTTATTACCTTTCCCGTATAGGACTGGTTATTCTTCAGATCCACCCTGTCCAGAGTATCCAGCTGTGCAAAACAGGTCATTGAAAGTACAATGAAAACGAATAGTAAGCTTTTCATTTTAGTCTCCTTCCTGAGTAAGTAAGTTCTGCCCGAGGAATTTTATTCTCCCTGAGAAGCAGTACATAAATTAAGTTGAATAATATTGCTTTATAATTCAACTCCATTTTTACTGGAGGGAGTGATGAAAAGTTAAAGGAAGAGTTTACCGGGGTTTCTGTGTGTGCCGGAGAGATGGAATTCTCTCCGGCAGAAATTTTATTTTACCAGCACTACCTGCGCCCTGTCTGACTTTACAATCTCGGAGATGAATTTTCTGTACTCGCCATAGTATTTTGCATCAATGGCATAGCTGTTTATTTCAAGACGCCGCGTGTAAATAAGCGTCGAAGGGTCCATCTTGCGTGTCTGGGAGGAAAAATTCCCAAAATTTGTCTTAAGGTTAGTTTCCCCGGGAAGTGCTTCCACCTGAAAGCCTGCGGGTATTGTAAAATAAACAGTATCAACGTCCAGATAAGGATAGTGAAACCTGACAGGCGAGAGTCTTTGGGCCACCTCTTTCGGGACAGTAGTGCGCCTTTCCATTATGTTCGGCTGAAAAAATATTCTGCTTCCCTGTGCTGAAGCATAGCCGGAGAGCAAAAGCTTCAGGTCCATTCTGACTTCCGGGCTGTTTTCTTCAACTCCGTCTGCCTTTATCTGCTCAAGCCTGGCCATTGGTGTCTCAAGTGAATTTAGGACCCACTTTTCCCTTTCTTCAGGTGTGCTTTCTTTTATTATGAAGCGGGGGACTTCCTGCTGATTGCCTGTCCACTTTATTGCTGCGCTGACTCTAAGGCTCCCAAAGGAAGAAAGATTTACGTTGAGATTTCTCTGCTGCATATTTCCCTTTGAAGTACCTGCCGGTGTCTGAATTAAAACGCCTCCGCTTTCAGTTATCATTAAGGCCTTGCGGTTTTCGCAGTCACTGCCAAGAAAACCCGGAGGAGTCGTCTGGCTGGTGCATTCAAGCCAGATGGTGTCCTTTTCAAGCGGAACGCAGACAATTACATGGTTGAACTGGTTGGATGGGAATTCGCTTATAATGGGATAACGGAAATGTCCGCTTCTTATCAGAACGGGATAAGCTTTTATTCCGGCTTCCTTTAAGAGCGCTGCCATATAGTTGCTGAGCGCCTTGCAGTCGCCGTAGCCCTTTTCGTGCACATACTTTGCCTCAAAGGGCTGATGGCCCCCGATGCCAAGCTGCACGCTTACATACCTCGTGCGCTTCTGCATGTAGCGGTATAATTTTCTTACGAGTTCCAGCTTGCTGCTGCATGATGAGGCAATTGTCTTTACATCACTGACTGCATCTTCAGGAAGAGAATTTCTCTCCTTATAAAGATTATTGATCCAAAGTCCGAAATCTTTCCAGGTTTCCATGTTTCCCGCGTACCCGTCAAGTTCAAAGTTTGCGGGGGCAATGCGTACGATTCCGGCAATATCCTCAATGTCGTCGCCGATGACGTCCTTTGAGAGCAAAGGGAGGTTCCGGGCCTCCCAGGAATAGAGTTTTTGCCCGCCCTCATCAGTTACAACCGGCTTTAGAGTATCGGCATTGGTCCAGTACCTAAGATTCTGTCCATCCGGCAAAAGCACCTCAAAGCGGCTTTTTTCCACCGGCTCCAGCGATTCCTGCGAAAACCAGGCCGGAAAGCCGAGATAGCCCTTGTAGGAAACTTCATACGTAAATTCAACCGTGTATGGAAAGCGGTCGTAGTAGAGTTCAGCTGTTTTTTTGCGGTTATCCTCAAAAAGTGAAAAATTGTTGAAGTCGCTTACATCTTTTATGTCACGGTCTTCAAGCTCACGCACCTCTTCGCCATTGGCATCCAGGATTCTTCCCTCCAGGTTTTCAATCCGGACGAATTTATCGTACCCCAAGACGAGCTGCCCGTAATCCTGTTTGTCCTTGTTGAATATGGTTACTGCGCGCTTTACCTTCAGCAAGGCCCGTCTCTCATTTTTGACTTCAAACCTCATGTAGTCTTCTCTTATAACGGCACCAGCGTCTTTTTTGAGGGAAGAAGGTATTTTTCTCACATTATATTCATTATCATCTGCACGCGTAAGGGTTAAGAAACCTGATATCGCAAGCAGCGCAAAACAGGCAAAAAAACGGGCCGGTATTCTCATCTCAGGCTTTCCCCTTCTTTACTTTTGATTTTGTTTTCTCTGTTTTTCCTGGCAGTTCTGTTTTTTCTGTGGTGCCGCCGCCATTGCCCAGGGGAGCTGTAACGGGCTGAACTTTTTCCTGTATGCGCGATAAAACTATCTGTTCAGATCCGGCAGAGGCCATGGTGGCATATAAATCTCTTAGCTGTTCATAATACAGCGGCTTAATCTGTGCTTCCTTAATTTCAGTTGTGCATGTGACAGTCATTTTCTTCCCTTCAAGTTTTGTCTGACGCGTAAAGGAAAGAGCCCTTGCCCCGCCGTATGCTGTCATGTCTTTCAGCTGTTCTTTTACTTCAAAGCCTTCAGGAATATTTATGGTTACTGTTGTTGTATATTTTCTCTTGTATGCGTAATCCACGGGAAACTTCCTGACCGGAGCCTTAAAGGGGTTTTCCCAAAGGCGGTCTATAACCTGCGGATTCAGATAGATCATATCCCCGTTTCTCTGGGCATAGGAACCGGAAGTAAAGGATGCCTTTATGTTCAGCGGCATGCCGAGGCTGTCTTTATTGCCTATTAAAACCGAGTCCAGCGTAATTCCCGACCTTTCACTGTCGAACTGGCTTTTTGCAATTTCAGTTTCCTTTTTTTCACTCAGCTCCTGGCGCAGTTTGAGGCTGGAATATGCCGAAAGAGACTTTTCAAGCTTTCCTGAAACTGAACCGTCTTCTGAAAGTAAAATTGAGACAGATGAACTCCCCTCATCAACCCTGTCGGATGAAACGCCAACCCATCCCCAGTTCTTCTCCCTTATGAGGAGCCCCCTTGTCCCGAGTATCTTTACCGGCAGAAGGTCCATAGGCCTGTTAGGATCAGTTGCATCCAGAAGATAATTCTTTGTGCCTATGGTTGCCCTGGCAGTGACGTAATTAAACTGTGAAATTATGGGATAAATATCCTGAATTGCGCCGTTCCCGCGTGTGCTGAAAATTACAGGATCTGCATCTATGCCGGCAGTCTTCAGAAGGGATATAAGTAAAAATGTTATATCGGCACTGTTCCCCTTCTTGGATTCCAGAAGATCGTCAACCTCCTGCCCGGCAAAGACGCGGTGCTCACCCGACCAGACGATTGAGGAACGGACCCAGTCATAAATTGCCTTCATTTTATCTTCAGGCGCCTGAAGTCCGGCTGTTAATTGTTCTGAAAGTTTTCTTACCTGCCTCGTGTCGTCTATAATTTTATAGAAGTATTTGTCGTCCAGGAGTTCTGTAACAACCGTGGGCCAGTCGTTAAGTACCCTTTTTTGGCCGAAATCGGGCAGGGCGTAGCCTGCAAGCTGTATATCCAGCTTGCTGAGGTAATCTTCAGTTGTAGTAATAAACGGCTCCTCCCTTATAGCCGGGGCATCCTTGACGGCAATCCGCCACTGAGTGCAGTTGACTACCGGCTGTTTGAAATAAGTTAACGCGGTTCCTGAGAAGACCTGTGTAACATCCTCTTTATCATCCACGGCAAAAGATTCAAATCCACGCGTAACGCCGGCATAAGCAATTGCCTTGGGGTAGCGCATACGGTATTCGCTCCAGCGTACCGGCTCACTGTGCTGAAATATCCAGTCGCGCATACGGGCGATGCTTGTTGTTATAATATTGTACCTGAGTTCAATTACGCAGCCCGGCTGCAATGCCGGAAGCGTGAAGCGGTAGCGTGTCCAGCCGTCACTGACCTCTTCTTCAAAAATATCGCTGCTGCTTAATTCATTCTTTACAATGGCGCCTTTTTCATCCAGGCGGTATGTTATTCCTTCAATATCGTGTATCCGTTCAGTTGCGCGCTCAGTATATAGGGTTACTGAATGGGTACCCCAGTCGTACCCTTTTGCCGTAAGAATCTTAACCCTCAGATGTCTTTTGAAAATAATATTAAATTCGTCATTGAAAGCAGATTCACCGTAGTCACAGAGTATGAGTGCTGTAGCATTGGTGTCCTTTGGGAAAGATTTCATCTGAAGGTCCGCCATGGGGATCTCACCCCATTTAACAGGCGGCTCCATCTGGGCAAAAGAATTACTGAAAGAAACACAAAGAAAGAAGGAAAGTACAGTAAAGAAGGAAAACAGTTTCATGCAGGACTCCTGAATATTTGTGAAGTCAAAAATCAGGATTTTATCCGCCTTTGTCAAACGGAAGATCCCTCTTTATGGTGTTTTTCCGCCGGAGACCGGTGCAGCAGCATCTACAGTTTGAGCCGGAATGCGCGATAAAACTATCTGCTCTGACTCGGCCGAGACTATTTTTTCATAGAAGGTTCTTAGCTGTTCGTAAAATTCGGGACCGATCTGTGTTGAACTTATTCCAATGCTGCTCTTTAGAAAAAGTGTATTCCCCTGAATCTCTGAAAGGCGCTTAAATGAAAAGTCCTTATTCCCTCCATAAATCGAAATGTCTTTTAATTTTTCCTTAAGCTCATAGCCTTCGGGGAATTTTATAATTACTGTTGTTGAAGTTTTCCTTTTATAGCCGTAATCAACGGGGTATCTTCTTATCTCAGACTTAAAAGGATTTTGCCAGATGCGGTCAGCTACCTGTGGGTTTATATAGATTATTGAGCCGTTTTTTTGAGCATAGGAATTTGATGAGAAAGTTGAAGAAATTGTCACGGATAATACCGGCTCTTCCTTAAAGCTGAAAGCGACGGAATCAATAGAGATGCCCAGCCTCTCTGTTTCAAAATTTTCGCGGGCAACTTCAACCTCTTTTTTCCCGCCTAGTTCCTGACGGAGATTCAAAAGACTGTAGTCGGTTATCACCTTTTGAAAATTCCCGGCTACTGAGCCGTCTTCTGAGACTGTAAGCATTACAAGCGAAGTATTTAAACTGGTCGTACCGGATTGAATGTCTATCCATTGGATGTTTTCATCGTTAAGAACCAATCCCTTTGTATCAAGCACCTTTTCGGGCAGCAGACTCATTGGCCTGTATGGGTCAGTTGCATCCAGAAGAAAAGATTTTGAGCCCACATTTATCCTGGCGATCACATAGTTAAATTGCGATATGACCGGGTAAAGGTCCAAAACCCTGCCATTTTCGCGTGTGCTTAAAATGACCGGTTCCCCCATTATTCCTGCACTTTTCAGTAGGGACAGGAGCAGGACAGTAATGTCGGCATTGTTGCCCTTTTTAGATTCCAGAAGGTCGTCCGGATTCTGCTCAGGAAAAACGCGCTCCTCACCGGACCAAACAATCGAAGAGCGGAGCCAATTATATATGGCTTTTAACTTTTCTTCCGGGTCGTTAATTCCCATGGTAATCTTTTCTGCCAGATCTCCGACTTCGCTCGTCTCTTCAATCCTGCCATAATAATCCTTACGATCCAGCAGTTCCTTTACAAGCGCCGGCCAATCCTCGAGCACTTTTTCTATATTACCTTCAGGCCGGGCATAACCGGAAAGCTGCAGCTTTACTTTATTCACATAATCGTCTGTAGTAGTAATGAATGGTTCCTTCCTGATGGCTGGTGCATCCTTAAGAACCCAGCGCCACTGATAGCATTTTGGCATAGGTGAACCCAAAAAAGATTCCGCAGCGCCTGAGAATACCTGTGTAACTTCTTCCTGTTCTTTTACTGCAAAATTCTCATAGCCCTGCAGAATACCTGAGTAAGCAATTCTCTTTGGAAAACGGACGCGGTATTCACTCCAGCGCACCGGCTCATTATGCTGAAATACCCATTCCCTCATCAATACAGGATTGGTAGTCTTAACAGTATAGCGCATCTCAATAATACATCCCGGCTGCAAGGCAGGAAGAGTAAAGCGGAAGCGCGTCCACTTATCGTTATATGCTTCCTTAAATATATCGCTCTCATTCAACTTATTCCTTATTATATCCCCGTTTTCATCAAGACGGTAAGTCACCCCTTCTATATCGCTTATCGATTCTGTGCGTTTTTCTGTAAACAATGTAACCGAGTGAGTAGCCCATTCATATCCTCTGGAAGTAAGTATCTTCACCCTCAGGTGTCTTTTATATACTATATTAAGATTATCGTCAAAAAAAGATTCCCCGTAGTCACCAAGTATGAGTGCCGTAGCGTTGGTATCCTTCGGGAAAGATTTCATCTGAAGATCAGCCATCGGAATTTCACCCCACTTCATCGGAGGCTCCATCTGGGCAAAAGAATTGCTTAAAGAAACACAAAGTAAGAAGGAAAGTACAGTAAAGAAGGAAAATAGTTTCATTCTGGAACCATGATTATTTTTGAAACCAAAAATCAGGATTTTACGAGCCTTTGTCAAACTAGTCCGGCGCATAAAAAATAAATAAATTTTCTGCCTCAGGTCACACCATAAAGTGGATAAATTATATTATTTTGCCGTTCTGTTGATTTTTAAAGTATTTTTTTTGACTATAACTATTAGTTCCGCTTTGGATTTTGGGTGTTGTGTGCCCTTGCGTTATTATATTAAAGCTTAAAAGAAGGTTGAGATGGATCCCAATACTAAATGCATGCATGCAGAATCGTTTTCAGCAAAACTCTTCAGGCTCAGGCAGCCACCTAATGTAATACTGCCCGAGAAAAATGAAGTGCAGAATTTTGCAGAAGAATTCCTGCAGATACTATTTCCCCATTTCGGGAAAAAGATATTCTATTCGCCCAAGGATATTGAGGTTGAACTTCTGCTGATAAAGAAAAAGCTGCTGCATATTTTAAGGCCCCTGCAGTCCTCCATACTGATGGAGGTGGATGATATAGCGGAGAATTTCTGCGTCAAGAGCTCGGAAATTCATGAAAAACTCATGCTTGATGCCGAGGCGATCCTTAAGGGCGACCCGGCAGCAGAAAGCATCGACGAGGTGATTATGACCTACCCGGGATTCTTTGCAATTGCAATCTTCAGGATAGCCCATGAGTTTTACGCCATGCACGTGCCGTTTTTCCCGCGCATTTTAACTGAATATGCCCACCAGATGACGGGAATTGACATCCATCCCGGAGCCGAAATTGGTCGCTCGTTTTTTATTGACCATGGCACCGGTATTGTTATAGGCGAAACTAGCATGATTGGCGATAATGTGAAACTCTATCAGGGCGTGACGCTGGGCGCTTTGAGTGTCAGCAAGAAAATGGCAAAATCAAAAAGGCATCCTACAATTGAAAGCGACTCGGTTATCTATTCCGGGGCAACGATATTAGGAGGAGAGACCGTAATAGGGCACCACAGCGTAATTGGAGGAAATGTGTGGCTTACACAGAGTGTGCCGCCTTATTCTATAGTATATCATAAAAGTGAAATTAAAGTAAGAAGCATAAAGCAGTCGGAAGAGGAACCAATTAATTACTCAATTTAACAAGAAAGGAAGAGGGCTTGAAAAATGAGGGCAAATAATGTGCTGGAAACAATCGGCAACACGCCGGAAGTCAGAATAAATAATCTTTTCAGCAGCAGGGTTGAAGTATGGATGAAGCTGGAAAAGGCAAATCCCGGCGGAAGTATCAAGGATAGAATAGGCCTGTCGATGATAGAAGATGCCGAAAGAAGAGGCATACTCCATAAAGGAAGCGTAATTGTTGAGCCTACCTCGGGCAACACCGGAATAGGCCTGGCGATGGTTGCCGCGGTGAAGAAGTATGAGATCATTCTGGTTATGCCGGAATCGATGTCTATGGAACGCAGGAAGATCATGGCCGCCTACGGCGCAAAGCTGGAGCTGACACCCAGGGAAAAAGGAATGAAGGGGGCAATTGAAAGAGCAAATGAGCTCGTAAAAGAAAATAAAAACGCCTGGATGCCGATGCAGTTCGATAATGAGGCAAATACAAAAATCCACCGGGATGCTACGGCACAGGAAATAGTAAAGGATTTCCCCGACGGCTTTGACTATTTAATTACAGGCGTCGGCACCGGCGGCCACATTACTGGCGTGGCCGAGGTCTTAAAGGAAAGATTCCCCTCAACTAAGGTCTTCGCCGTTGAGCCGCAGCTCTCGGCTGTAATTGGCGGCGGAAAACCGGGCCCTCACCCGCTGCAGGGGCTTGGCGCGGGCTTTATTCCGAGCATTCTTAAGACCGACCTTTTGGACGGAACAATTGAAGTGACAAAAGATGAGGCTTATGAGTACGCTTTGAAGGCGGCAAGGGAAGAAGGGCTCTTTATAGGCATTTCTTCGGGCGCCGCGCTTGCGGCGGTAGCTAAAAAGCTGCCCGAAATACCCGACGGTAAGCGCGTCTTAACTTTCTGCTATGATACGGGAGAAAGATACCTTTCTGTTGAAGGCTTGTTCGACCAGGCTGAGGCCAGGGCTGAAAAGGCCTGAAAAGATAAATTCTGAAAAAAGACCCGGAGAAACTACCCGGGCCTTTTTATTAGCCTTTAATCACTCCCACGGGTCTAAGCTTTGCCACTTTGAGAGTAATGCCTGCATTGTGCATTACGTTTACCACGTCTGCCACGTCCTTATAAGCCTCGGGCATTTCTTCAGCAATTGTCTTATGCCCGTGCGCCTGAATGGAAATTCCCTTTTTGTTGAGTTCTGAGATGAGGTCGCGCCCCTTTGCACTTTTAAGTGCCTGATGGCGGCTCTGCGTTCGTCCGGCTCCGTGGCAGGAGCTTCCGAAAGTTTCTTCCATAGCTTTCTCTGTCCCAGCCATTACATATGAATACCGCCCCATGTCGCCCGGAATTATAACAGGCTGCCCGGTATCCTTGTATCTTAAGGGAATATTCATGCTTCCCGGGGCAAAGGCGCGTGTAGCCCCTTTGCGGTGGACGCAGACTTTTTTCTTTTTCCCGTCGATATCGTGTTCTTCAATCTTTGCGATATTATGGCAGACGTCGTAAATAAGATGGAAGCCCAGGTCCCTTTCAGACATATTAAAGGTCTCCATGAGGCTTTTCTTTGCCAGGTGCATTATTACCTGGCGGTTATTCCACGCGAAGTTGGCGGCGGCCTGCATGGCGCCAAGATATCTTTGTCCCTCATCCGACTTTACGGGTGCGCAGGCAAGCTGGCGGTCGGGAAGCTTAAAGCCGTATTTGCTTTCAGCCTTAAGGAGAACCTTCAGGTAGTCGTCGCAGACCTGGTAGCCCAGTCCGCGGCTTCCCGTGTGGATTAAGACAACAAGCTGTCCCTTAAAGAGTCCGAACTGGCGGGCAGTATCTTCGTTATAAATATTTTCCACAACGTCCACTTCCATGAAGTGGTTTCCGGAGCCCAGGGTGCCCACCTGGTCCAGGCCCCTTTCAATTGCCCTTTCAAAGACACTTTCGGGATCGGCACCTTTAAGCATGCCCGACTCCTCCGTGAACTCCGTATCCTCATCACTCCCGAATCCGTTTTGAATTGCCCAGTGCGAGCCCATACGGAGTATGCGTTTCATCTCCTGAGGGGAAACCTTCTTTATCGCCCCGCTCGAGCCTACGCCGGTAGGGACGTTGCGGAACATATTTTCAATAAGTTTGGGGATTATTTTCTCCAGGGGCTTATATTCAAGTGAAGTGGCAAGAAGCCTTACTCCGCAGTTGATGTCGTAGCCGACACCTCCGGGAGAGACGACGCCGTCGTTCAAGTCGGTTGCCGCAACGCCACCGATCGGGAACCCATAGCCCCAGTGAATATCCGGCATGGCAAGGCTGTACTTCTGAATCCCCGGCAGGTGGGCAACGTTTACCACCTGGTTAATCGCCTCATCGTTCTTAAGGCCCGACTCAATCATCTCTTTTGAAATATAGATTCTGCCGGGGACCCTCATTTCCTTATGGCGCGGGATTTCCCAGAGCTCATCCGTAATTTTATTTAGTTCAATGCCGTTTACAAGCATAAGTGCCGCCCCGTTTAAATGTCAAAGACAATTCTTGTTACAAATTCATTGTTTTGCTTTACAATATTCATGTTGTGGAAGGTAACAGCCTTAATCTCCTCTTTAAGGGAGTGCCGTTCGATTGAGAACTCCTCCCCTTCCAGGCGAGCGATTAAAAGAAGCTCATCGCCGTCTTTTTCAATTGTAAGTCCGCTTACGCGCGCGGGAATCCACCTGTGAACAAACAAGAGGTAATTGAGTTCGCTCAGGAAGCCTACCAGGAGTTCCTCAGAAGAAAGCTCCCTTAAAGTAACATCTTTTACGTCATTAATGTAGGGAACAAAGTCCCCTCCCAGCACCGCCTCAAGCCATGCCTGTGCGGAGTTATTAAACAGCTCCTCCAGAGTCTCTCCCCTGACCTCAACGGCAATGTCGGCTGTATGCTCGAGGAAACGGTATTTTGTATTATTATCCATAGTAATATAGATGCCTTAAATCAAAGAATTTATCAATTCATAAATCCGGACCGTTACCGAGCCACAAAAGACAGAATCCGGGAAAATTACCGAAGTACGGGTTGCTCTTGATAAAAACCTTATTTATACCTAAGTTATCTCCACTAAATAATCAGGACCAATAAATTTAAGTCCTGCAGCAAATCAAGCCGTTATAGCAAATTTAAGATACAAATCTACTATTTGGCTATCAGCGTGGTTTAAAGAAATAATTCGGAAAAAAGGCAGAACGTTCTTTAGATACTATGATAGTAATAATCATCCCGAAAAGCGCCATACTCATTGAAAATTTTATCCCATACTTTGGTCAAGTAAATTCTTTATGTAAATGGAGGAATAACTTAAAATGAAGCTCTTCAGGTTGTTATTTAGTTTCGTAATTCCTGTTAATTTTTTAGTTGTTATTGCCTTTAATCAGCCATTCTACCCTCAAACATGGGAGAAAATAAATCTACCGGAGCAGGAGTGCCTTTACTCCGGGGCCCACATTACCTTCTCAGATAAGGATAACGGCTGGTTATGGATCTACTTTCAGAAGGAATCACCCTATGGTGATTATTATAAATATCTTTACAGGACCACCAACGGCGGCAAGAACTGGAATGTCATTAAGTCCCAAACCACGAAGAGATTTTCCTGGTGCACCCTTTATTCCACCGGCCCGGGCGATTTGAAATGTGTGGAAAGTTTCTCTTCTGACAGTTTATTTTTTGTTCACACTACTTCTGACGGGGGGGCAAGCTGGGATACGACCTGGGTTAAGGGCAACGCACCATCATGTATGTACTTTTTCGATAAAGATAATGGGATTATTTTTTCTGAATACAGGTGGTTTACTTCAGATGGGGGGCATACATGGACAAAAGGAACCGACGACGGCAAACTGTTTTCAGTCACCCAGGTGGATTTTGTAAATGAACGGCTTGGCTGGATGGTAAGGAGCGCTTCGAGCTCTGTTACTGATGCCGGATCTATCCTTAATACTACTGACGGGGGAAAATCCTGGCAATACCAGGACACGATAGCATACCTTATGTATGGGGTGGATTTCCTGGATTCCCTCAGGGGATTTGCAGTAGGGACTAATTTTGTGTTTGGGACTGGAAACTTTTATTCCACCACCAATGGCGGAAAGAAATGGATACAGCAAAGTTATTATGGAATGGGTGCCTTCAGGAAAGTAAAGTTTCTTGACGATAAGAATGGATGGATTACCTGTGGTGTCCCCGGCTCGAAAAACAAGGGGGCGATTCTCAGGACAACGGATGGAGGGAAAACCTGGACTAAACAGCTGGAAAACATCAGTGCCGACCTGGAGAAAATGATTCTTCTTAAAGATGACAGGGTTGCCTATGTATTCGGAGATGGCGATGATAACCAGCATCATTTTCTCTACAGGGCAGATTTAAGCGGTATCTCAGAAGTCAGTAAAGAAGAAACGACGAATCCGGATGATTTTAGTTTGCAGCAGAACTATCCAAACCCATTCAATTCAAGCACAACGATTGAATACTCCATAAATAAGCCATCCCATGTAAAACTAATTATATTTAACAGTATGGGAAAGGAGGTAAAAAAAGCCATAACGGGTTATCATGAAAAAGGACCCTACAAGTTTCATTGGGATGGACGGGACAATAATCAGCGTGATCTTCCATCAGGCATTTATTTCTATAGGTTAACTACAGAAAACAAAAGGGAATCTAAAAAACTCATCTTATTAAAATGACATTACAAGGAGAAAAAATGGTTAAATGTCAATTTCTGAAATATTGTACCCTTATGACCGTAATTATTGTTTTTCAATCACTCCTAATATTTGCCCAGAACAAGAATGACGATTTTGAATATTGTAATAATATGAAAATCAATAAGAGGACAAACACTGTTCAGGCAATATTCAACATTGACTCAAAGGTGTATAGCGGTAAGCCGGATGCAATTGCTAAACAGTTTTTGAACGAGAATAAAATAGTTCTAGGTATCACCGATATTAATGACTTCCATTTATTGGATACAATTGAAACCCCGGGGGCAAAACACGTCGGGTTTTTACAGACCTATTTGGGGATACCTATATTCGGATCCGAAACAGTTGTGAATGTAAATAAAGAAAACAGAGTAACAATGGTTGTTAATGGGAATAAACGGGTAAAGGGATTAAATACCACAAACGCCGTCATTACCAAGGAGGAGGCTTTAAAAAGTGTTGTTCAGACATTAAATACAGATGAGAAGGCCCTTGTTGGTCAACCTAAAGGTGAACTTTATATTTATCAGGATTCACTTGACCAATCTTATTTGGCTTGGAAAATCAATTTCATAGCAAAGAAACCCCAGGGTGACTGGCAGATTTTTATAGATGCAACAAACGGGAGAATTCTTAAAATAATGGATATAGGGATATATTACGGTTCAGGAAAAGGTCGTGTATTTAGGCCTGATCCGATAAGCGCATCCGGAAATACATCACTCTCGAATAGAGATAATACCGACTATCCAGAAATTGATGGGGCGTATATAACAGTAACTTTAGCGAATTTAAATGATCCTGTTAATGGTATTTATACACTCCAAGGCCTTTATGCCAGATCCGAACAATTAATGTCAATATATGAACCTGTCCAAAACACTACTTCCGAGTTCTTTTACGATCGCAGTCAGCCTGGTTTTGAGGAAACCAATGCTTATTATTTTATTGATACATACAGGCAGTACATCGGTGGATTAGGCTTTAATCCTCAATGGAATGGTAATAGTTATATTAGATTTGATGCCCATGGCTTTATGGGTGATAACGCATCT
Source organism: Ignavibacteria bacterium (assembly GCA_025612375.1). Taxonomy (NCBI): domain Bacteria; kingdom Pseudomonadati; phylum Ignavibacteriota; class Ignavibacteria; species Ignavibacteria bacterium. Next base: position 519 of record JAAXKN010000035.1, on the reverse strand, counting down.
TATAACCCAAGTGGTTTTTTGCTGATTTTTGGCGGCGGATGTATGGATTTAGCTGAAGATATGAGCGTAATAATACACGAATATAGCCATGCGATTCATGATGCTTTAATGGTTGGGACAGGTATGCCGAATGAGCTGTCGGATGAATCAGCTATAAGCGAGGGAACTGGAGATTACTTAGCGCTTAGTTTTAGAAGAACTTTTTCTACTTTTCAACCTGATGTGATTTTTCCCTGGTGGGCAAATCGTGTAGATAATTGCTGGGAAGGACGCTCATTGCATGCTGAATATAAATATCCTTCTAATTGGTCCCTGAATATTGATGATGATCATATAAGAGGAATACTCTGGGCTTCAACAATGATGGATATTGAAAATGTTAGTTCAATAGGCAGGGATGTAACTACAACTCTTTTGCTTGCTTCCTTTGCTTATGTGTCAAATTCTTCAAGTGTTAAGGATCATATTAATGCAATTTTCCAGGCGGACAGAGATATATACAAGGGGATGCATCTACTA
>JAAXKN010000034.1 GCA_025612375.1 Ignavibacteria bacterium | reverse complement strand
TTCAGAAATAAGCGAACTTTAGTAAATTGGTTGAACAAAGCATTCAGAAATTAATCGAAGCCTTAAAGGATCAGGAAGCTATCTTCGGCCCGCTTATGTTTGAAAACAGGCGGTTTGAGAAGATTGACCTGGATCTGTTGGCCGATGTAGCACGATACCAGAACGAGCGGGAGGATAACATGGAAAATGAACTGAGCAAAGAGGGATTCATTCATGCTAAGAATTTAGCTGAACTGCAGGCGTTTATGGAAGAGTGCCATAAATGTCCCCTGGAGAAGACCCGGAACAACCTCGTATTTGGTTCAGGCAATCCGAAGGCGAAGGTTATGGTAGTCGGCGAGGCTCCGGGAGCTGAAGAGGACCTGCAGGGAAAGCCCTTTGTCGGGCGTGCCGGCAAGCTCTTAACAGACATACTTGCCGCAATAAAGTTTTCAAGAGAAGAAGTTTATATAACAAACATTCTTAAATGCCGCCCCCCGGGAAACCGGAATCCTCTTCCAAGTGAAATGGAGGTCTGTATTCCTTACCTTCACAGGCAGATTGAAATGATTAGGCCGAAACTGATACTGTGCCTGGGGCTTATATCTGCTTCAGGACTGCTTAATCTGAAGCTTTCCCTGGGGAAGATGAGGGGGAACGTTTATGAACTCGGCAAAGCAAAAGTAATGGTAACCTACCATCCTGCAGCACTCCTGAGAAATCCTCAGTGGAAAAGAGCTGCCTGGGAGGATGTACAGCAATTCAGAAAATTATATGACGATATGATGGCGGGGTAAAATAGTAAATGAGTAAGTTTAAGAAAGAAGCTCCAAAAGAAGAGGTTAATCTCAGTATGCTTCAGAGCGCATCGGTAAAGCCCCCTCAGGCTCCGGAGGTGGAAATGGCGGTACTGGGTGCAATGATGATAGAAAAAGAGGCCGTTCCAAAAGGAATTGAGCTCCTTACGCCTGAGGCTTTTTACATTAAGCAGCACAGGCTGATCTTTGAGGCCATGCAGTCGCTCTTTGAGGCAAATGAGCCTATTGATACCGTAACGCTCTACGAAGAGCTGAAGAAGAAGGGGCAGGTTGAGGATGTCGGCGGGGCAGTTTATTTAAGCAGGCTTTCACAGAATATCTCTTCGGCAGCAAATATAGAATACCACGCCAAGATCGTGCTCGAAAAGCACATCTTAAGGGGCCTGATTTCGGCCTCCATGGAAATTGCCCAGAGTGCCTATGAAGGCGCCGAGGACGCTTTTGACCTTCTGGACCGTGCCGAACGCCAGATATTTGAAATTACAGAAGCGCACATGAAAAAGTCTTATTCGCAGATGAATAAGGCCGTTATTCAGGCTATGGAGTATATTGAGCTTATACATTCGAAAAAACATCAGCAGTTTGCAGTGCCGACAGGCTTTTATCAGATGGACGATATGCTTGGAGGCTTCCAGAAGTCGGATCTTATTATCATTGCAGCCCGCCCTTCCATGGGTAAAACGGCTTTTGCGCTTTCACTTGCGCGCAATGCTGCGGTTGACCATAAGGTACCTGTTGCCATCTTCAGCCTTGAAATGGCCACAATACAGATGGTAATCCGTATGATATGCTCGGAGGCAAGGCTTAATGCCCACCTTGTAAGAACAGGAAAACTACCTAACGAGGAAGGCCCGAAGCTCAGCCGGAACATACACAAGCTCAGCGAGGCCCCGATATTTATTGACGACTCACCAAGCCAGACAATCCTTGAGATAAGAGCCAAGTGCAGAAGGCTTAAAGCCGAGAAAAACCTGGGTCTTATTATGATCGATTACCTTCAGCTTATGAATGCATCCACAAAGATGGAAAGCCGTGAAAGGGAAATTTCACATATATCGCGCTCCCTGAAGGCATTGGCCAAGGAGCTGAATATACCTGTAATTGCTCTTGCACAGCTCAACCGTGCCGTTGAGTCCAGAACCGATAAAAGGCCTATGCTTTCGGATCTTCGTGAATCGGGTTCTATTGAACAGGATGCAGACGTTGTAATGTTCATTCACCGCCCGGAATACTACGGCATGAAGCAGGATGCCGACGGAAACAGCCTCGAGGGTGTTGCCGAAATCATAATAGGAAAACAGAGAAACGGCCCTACCGGGGACGTGCGCCTGAAGTTCTTTAAGGATTACGCCCGGTTTGAAAATCTTGAACTGGTCAGACATATTGAAGAAGCAAATCAAACAACAACTATTACTGAGGAAGATTACCCGATATGATAAGAGCATTTACATTTTTAATGGTTACACTGGTACTGACGACAATGTCATTTGCACAGACAATCTATACACCAAAGGACAAGGAAATCTGCAGTGAGAAATTTACTCTTGCAGTTGAAAAAAACTTAAATAAAAAGCCGGTTAACGACGTTATTGCAGAAATTGGCAAGAGCTTTCTGGGGCTCAACTATGAAGCCCATACACTTGAAACCGAAGGAAAAGAGCAGCTCGTAGTTCATCTTACCGGGCTTGACTGCACAACTTTTCTTGAAAATGCGCTCGTATTTTCAAGGTGCATTAAAAGTGGCAAGACTTCATTTGAAGACTATCAGGCGGAGCTTACAAAAGTAAGATACCGCGAAGGCAAGCTCCAGGGCTACCCTTCAAGGCTTCACTACTTCTCCGACTGGATCTTTGACAACAATTCAAAAGGCGTTGTTAAGGACGTGACAAAGGAAATAGGCGGAAAGCCGTACGCCAAGAAAGTTAACTTTATGACGAAGAACCGCAAGGAATACGCGCAGATAAGCCGGAATGAGGAAGATTTTAACGCCATTAAAAACATAGAATCCAAAATCAACTCAAGGCAGTATTACTATATTCCTAAGGAAGAAATTAAAAGTGTTGAAGGCAAGATTAAGAACGGATACCTTATTGCAATTACAAGCGGGCTGGACGGCATGGATATAGCTCACGTCGGAATTGCAGTTAAGGCAGACGACGGCAGGATTCATTTCATGCACGCTCCGATTGTCGGAAGCAAGGTTCAGATTACGGATAAACCACTTGCAGACTACCTGATGAAGAACAAAAAGCAGACAGGCATAATGGTCTTAGAGCCTCTGGAACCATAAAATAAAATTATTTTTTTAAGCGAAGCCCGGTTTTAATGATTAAAGCCGGGCTTTTTCATTATTGTCTTCTACTTACTTGCAGAGGCTGAGGAGAGTGGCTATATTTTTCAGGTCTTCAAGCTGCTCTTTTGAATCCTTGGGGGTTTCAAGGATTTTAGGCACGTTCTCAAGACGTTTGTCGTTCATTATGTTGCTGAAGCCTTCTAGCCCGATGAAACCTTCCCCTATATGAGCATGGCGGTCGACACGGCTTCCAAGTTCTTTCTTTGAGTCATTCATGTGTATGCAGTTTAAGAGGTCAAGGCCGATGATTGCATCAAACTCATTCATGGTCTTTTCATATGCTTCTTCACTTCTCAGGTCGTATCCGGCGGCAAAAATATGCGCCGTATCGATGCAGACGCTCATCCTTTCTTTATCCTCAACGCCGTCTATGATTTCTCTTATCTCTTCAAAACGGCTCCCAAGTGTCGTCCCTTGTCCTGCGGTAAGTTCAAGCATGCTTTTTACATTAAAATCCTTAGTCCTTTGGTGTGCGATGTTCAGGGATTCAATTATTGTTTTTATGCCGTCTTTAACTCCACGGCCCGTATGAGCCCCCGGGTGGAAGTTGAGATACGGAATTCCCAGTGCTTCACAGCGCTGAAGCTCATCTGCAAAAGCATCAATTGACTTATTTAACAGCTCCTCATTATTTGCCGAAAGGTTAATGAGGTACGAATCATGAGCAACGACGGGGGATATTTTTGTTTTACTTAGTTTATTTTTATAATTTTCAATTGTTTGTTCATTGATTCGTCCGTCGGCCCAGCGGTTGCCGTTTTTGGTGAAGATCTGCATTGTCTGGAAATTGAGTTTTCCGGCCAGGTCAACGGCTTTATCTACTCCGCCGGCAATTGATGTATGTGCGCCAAGAATATGATTGATTTTCATGTGATAATTTTAACTTTTAATAATTAACAACAATTCTGTCTTTAACGTTCACCTTTATTAAGAGAAAACGGAAAAATAAAAGGAATATGCAAAACTTAATTCAACTATCCAAAAAAGAAAAAAAATACGTTGTCGGACTCATGTCAGGCACCTCGCTTGACGGTGTGGATGCCGTTCTTCTGGAAGTTACGGGTAATGGCACCACAACAAAGCTAAGGCAGATAGATTTTCTTGCCTACCCCTTTCCCGAGGGCTTGAAGGACCTGGTGCTTAAGAATTCCGCAAAGGAGACGAGCAATGTCGAGGACATTTGCCGCCTGAACTTTCTTATTCCGATGATATATGCCGATGCAATTAAGGCCCTGTGCAATAAAAACAGTTTTCCTTTAGAAAATCTGGATCTTATCGGAAGCCACGGGCAGACTATACATCACCTTCCGGAAAAACATGAAATGTTCGGCTATGAGGTGCGATCCACACTCCAGATAGCTGACCCGGCAGTAATTGCAAAGTTGACCGGAGTTATTACAGTAGGGGACTTCCGCACGGGCGACGTAGCCTTTGACGGGCAGGGGGCGCCCCTTGTACCATACTTCGATTACCTGCTCATGTATTCCGATGAACATAACCGCGCGCTGCTGAATGTTGGTGGGATATCGAACTTTACCATCCTTAAGAGAGGAGCTAAACCGGTTGAAATAAGGGCTTTTGATACAGGCCCGGGAAACATGATGATTGACATTCTTTCCAGGCGCTTTTTAGGAAAGGAGTATGACGAGGACGGAAAGACGGCCTTAAAGGGAAAAGTAAATGCCGGGCTTTTAGAGGCGCTTAAAAAGAAGGATACATATATTGAAAAGGCTCCTCCAAAGTCCACCGGGCGCGAGCTTTATGGCGAGGCTTTCTTGAAGGATCTTTTGGAAAAGTATACGGATGTTCCGCCTGAGGACTGGATCTCGACAATTACAAACTTTACCGCTTATGCCATTTACCGGAATTATGAGAAGTTCATACGCGGGAAAATAGAGATAGACGAGCTCATTATATCGGGAGGCGGAGCAAGGAACCTTGCCCTGGTGAAATTCCTGAAGGACTATTTTACAGAGAAGGTCAGGGTAATGAACATTGAAGAGCTGGGGATCTCCTCTGATGCCAAGGAGGCGATCTGTTTTGCCGTTCTGGCAAATGAAACCATTTCGGGAAATCCGTCAAACCTCCCGAGCGTAACAGGCGCCAGGAAAGAAACTGTGCTGGGGAAGATATGTCTGCCTTAAAAGTACTCATTACAGGAGGAAGCGGGCTTTTAGGCCAGTACCTGAATATTGAGCTCAGCCGGAGGGCTGAAATACTTACTCTTTACAATGAGAACAAGGGTAACTGCAAGGATTTTAATTCCGCCGGAATTGACATACTGGATGGTAAATGCCTGGAGGAGGTATTTCAGGTATTTCGCCCCGGTGTGGTAATACATACGGCGGCTGTTTCCAATTCGGAAAAAGCCGGCAGGATGCCTGAAGACAAGGTCGTGGCAATTAATGTGGGTTCAACAGGAATTATTGCCCTGCTTTGTGAAAAGTACAAGGCGAAAATGGTCTATACTTCCACGGACCTGGTTTATGACGGAGCACTCGGAATGATGCTTAAGGAAGATGCCTCGCTTAACCCGGCAACTCTTTATGCCGAAACCAAGCTCCTGGGCGAAGAGGCTGTAAAAAGCGCAACGGGCAATTACATTATACTCAGGACCTCACTTCTTTTCGGCTTGGGCCTATATCACTCAAGGTGCCACTTTCACACAATGTATGAAAGCCTGAAAGAGGGAAAACCGGTCAGGCTTTTCTACGACCAGTTCCGCAGCCCCCTTTCATTAAGCGATGCCGCAGAAGTTATTTCTTCGCTTATTGAGAAGGATATAAAAGGAGAAGTGATAAATTTCGGAGGCAAGGAAAGAATCTCGCGCTACGGCCTTGGGAGCATGCTTTGTGATGCTGCGGGCCTGGATAAATCGCTCCTTAGGGCAGTGTCGATGTTTGAAATTCCGGGCCTCAACGGGGTAAAAGACGTGTCCATGGACACCTCCAAACTCCGCTCTTTCGGCATTGGGCAGAAAACCCTCAGGCAGTCCATTCTGGAAGTCGTTAAATAAGATAAAAAGAAAATCCGCCCTTCATAAATTATTTTGTTGCGAAATTTAAAAAATCTTTTACTTTAAACATGAATTTAGTATTTAAGAAAATACTCTGTTTAGGTTGAAAGATTAAATACTCTATTTATTTCTTTTCAGCCTCCTTTATAAAGTCAAACCGTATTTTATTTTTGTTTTAATATACATTCTGAACAATAATTCAGCCCTCTCTCGCTGCGCTTTTCGAAGGGGAGACCGCTTCTCTTCCAGGGCGAAAAATAAAGTGCAGAAGAGCTGAAACAAAAAAGGAGGAAAAAAATGGCTCTTACATTACCTGATTTACCATATGCTAAAAACGCACTTGAACCGCACATCAGTGCAAAAACACTCGAATTCCATCACGACAAGCACCACAATGCTTATGTTCAAAACGCCAATAAAATGCTGGAAGGAACGGATCTGGCAAATGCCGACGTGGAAACAATTGTTAAGAAAACTTACGGCGACCAATCCAAAACCGGATTATTTAACAATGCAGCCCAGGTGTGGAATCATACATTCCTGTGGAATTCAATGAAGCCGAACGGGGGAGGGATGCCCACAGGCGAGATTGCCGGTATGATTGAAAAGGATTTCGGCAACTACCAGAAGTTTGTTGAAGAGTTCAAAAATGCGGGTGCAACACAGTTCGGTTCGGGCTGGGCCTGGCTGGTCTTAAAAGGCGGGAAGCTTCAGATTACAAAGACCCCGAATGCCGATACACCGATTGCTCGCGGGGAAAAACCGCTTCTGACAGTTGACGTATGGGAGCATGCCTACTATCTGGATTACCAGAACAGGAGGCCTGATTACCTGACTACGTTTATTGAGCACCTCATAAACTGGGATTTTGTAAATGAGAATCTTAAAAAATAATTTTAAGAATTTTGACTTGTGATAATTGAAATTAAAACTTTTTGTTTTTATTTTGGGACGCATGGGGACAGGATTTCCCCCCCAATATGCGTCCCATTTGTTTTTAAAAATATAATCAGAAAGGGAGTTACTATGAAAAAAGTGTTGACCGTTCTTGCTTTATCGGTTTTACTGATATCGCTATCTTCAAACAGCAGTCAGGCACAGTTCAGGTTAAGAGTAGGACCGCAGGTAGGTCTGAACTTTAACATTCAATCAGGATCCGACGTTACGGAAACCACAAACGGTTTTGGCGCCCTTATCGGCGCTCAAGTAGACATGAATTTTACCCCGGTCATAGGCTTAATGGCCAACATGCAGTTCTATGACAACAGGTATGCTTCATATTCGGTAGATGGTACAGCAGGTGCAACCCCGTATACTGAAACCGTTGGCTTTAGCATGGCCTATTTTATGATCGAGCCGTTATTTAAGGTAACTGTACCTAACAGCAACTTTTTCTTCTTTATAGGTCCTTCTTTGGGTTTCCCTGTTCAGTCTTCCTGGGAAGATAAACTTTCTTCATCTGGTAATAGCGTAACATTCCAGTCGGACGGAGCTACAAAACATACGGGAACAATCAGGAACACAAATGCACGTTTTGAAATGAAGTTAGGGTCAGGTGTTGATATTAACCTGGGTGGTGTTATCTTGGCTCCGCAGTTTTCTTTCGGATATGGTCTTTCAAATATTGAAGAGAACGATGAAGCAAAAATTCTTACCTTTCAGCTCCTTTCAACTGTAAAGTTCCCACTATAATTTGAGATATTGAAAAAAAACCGCCATAAGGCGGTTTTTTTTATTTAAGAGCGTTAAGTTTTTCCCGCAGAATATCGTTTACAGCCTTTGGGTTGGCTTTACCCTTTGTTTCCTTCATAATCTGGCCTACAAAAAATCCTATTACCTTCTCTTTACCCGAAAGGAACTCTTTTACGTCTTTGGGATTGCTTTCAATTACCCTGTCTATTACGCCTTCCAGTTCCGAGGTGTCGGTTATCTGAACAAGGTTTCTTTCCTTTATAATTGTCCCGGGCTCTTTGTCCTCACCAAGCATTATCTGGAAAACATCCTTTGCTATTTTTCCGCTTACGGTGTTGTCGTTAATGAGGTTTATCAGTCTTCCCAGGTTTTCCGGATGTATCGGGAAATTCTCTACGGGGGTCTTTGTCTCGTTTAGTATTTTAAGTACGTCACCCATAATCCAGTTGCTGGCAGCTTTATAATCCTTTGTAACGGAAATAGTTTTCTCGTAGTAGTCAGCCAGTTCACGCGAAGCAGTCAGAACCCCGGCATCATAGGAAGGGAGGCTGTAATCTGAGATAAACCTCATATTTCTTTCTTTAGGGAGCTCGGGCAGTCTTCTTTTAATTTCCTCAAACCACTCCTGGCTTATTGCAACAGGCATCAGGTCCGGCTCGGGGAAGTAGCGGTAGTCGTGTGCCTCTTCTTTACTGCGCATCGGGAGGGCTACGTTGGCATCGGCATCCCAGAGGAGGGTTTCCTGTATAATCCTGCCGCCGTCCTCAATAATTTCTATCTGCCGGTCTATTTCATAGATGAGAGCCTTTTCCACATTCCTGAAGGAGTTCATATTTTTGACTTCGGTTTTTGTCCCCAGTCTTGTTTCCCCTTTCAGCCTGACTGACACGTTGGCGTCGCACCTGAGTGAGCCTTCTTCCATATTGCCGTCGCATATGCCAAGGTACTGCACCGTCTGGCGTATCTGTGAGAGGTACTGATAGGCCTCCTCAGGAGTGTGCATATCGGGTTCGCTTACAATTTCAATTAAAGGCACCCCGCAGCGGTTGACATCAACCAGTGTCTCATATGCCTGGTCGTGTATCGATTTGCCGGCATCTTCCTCCATATGAATGCGCGTGAGTCCGATATTTCTTTTTGTACCGTCTTTAAGCTCAATTTCAACGAAGCCATCCTCACAAATAGGAGCTTCAAACTGCGAGATCTGGTATCCTTTGGGAAGATCGGGATAGAAATAATTTTTCCTTGCAAAAACTGAATTCATATTGATTCTGCAGTTAGTGGCAAGTCCCATCAGGACGGCAAATTCCACCACTTTCTTATTAAGTACAGGCAGAACGCCCGGGTGCCCAAGGCATATCGGGCATACGTTTGTGTTAGGCGGATTTCCGAATTTTGTGGAGCATCCGCAGAAAATTTTTGTATCTGTCAGGAGCTGGGCATGGACCTCAAGTCCGATGACGGCTTCGTATTCTTGCTTCATAAGCTTACTATATGGCTAATAATAAAAAAGGCAATATAAAGAATTCTGAAAAAAGTTTATAGCCCTTTTAAGGGCCTGAAGGAAATATTATGGCAGTTTTTAAGAGGCTTTAAGTCCGGGAGCCGCAGTAGACTTATGTGCGGCTCCTTAAAAAATATCAGCTTTACTCCTCAAGGGCCTTCAGCATCAGTCCGGCCAAGAATTTGTTGCCCGTTGCATTTAAGTGTACGGCATCGCGCGTAAGAATGCCTTCGTGGAGCTGCTTCGGGTTGTTCTCACGTTCATACTGCAGGAACGCCTCTCTCAGGTCCAGAAGCTGGCTGTTAGTTCCCTTTGCCACCCTGCGGCTGATGTCAGCATACTCGTTCAGCATTGGATCCAGTTTATTGAGGCTGTCGGATCTTTCTCCAACTACGCTGGGGGTACATAGAATTACGCGTGCGCCGTTTGCAGTGCATTTCCCTATGATTAACTTTAATCCCTCTTCGAACTTATCTTTGGGTGTGCCGCCGATGCCGAGCGCATAGTGCCAGACGTCGTTAATTCCTATATAAATTACTACTGTAGTGGGGCCCTCAGAAAGAACGTCTTTATCGAGCCTTGAAACAAGATCCGGCACCTTGTTGCCGCTTATGCCGGCGCCTATTACTTCAATGCCGTAGCCCGGATATTTTGAGGCTATTGTATCGCGCACCAAAGTTACATACCCTCCGGGATCGTTTCCCAGCTGTGTAATTGAATCGCCGAAGAAAACTATTTTTTCTCCCTTCTTAAGAGACATCATATAAGAAGCAGAAATGGTAGAAAACAGGACTGCAGAAAATAAAATGGTAAGTAGAGTGGTCTTTGTCATTTTGTTTGCCTGATTAGTTTTAGTCATCAATATTTATTGAAAATATCTTATGTGCTGATGGAAAAGTAAAAAAAAAGCGGGCAATTGTCTACTGCCCGCTTTAATAAATTAAGATATGAGCTTTCAGCTTTCGGTGTTTGTGAGGTATTCGTTAATGGCTGCCGCGGCTTTTCTTCCTGCACCCATTGCAAGAATGACCGTAGCGCCGCCTGAAACGATATCGCCTCCTGCAAAGACGCCTTTCTTGGAAGTTTTCATTGTTGCTTCATCAACCACAATGTTTCCTCTTTTATTGAACTCGAGGTCCGGTGTCGTCTTCTGTATGATCGGGTTGGAACCGTTGCCTATAGCAATGATAGCCATATCGATGTCCATTATGTGTTCTGAACCTTCTACAGGAACAGGCCTTCTTCTTCCAGACTGGTCCGGCTCACCTAACTCCATCTTCTGAAGTTTCACGTGTTTGAGCCAGCCGTTTTCGCCGATAAACTCAACCGGGTTTTCAAGGAACATGAACCCGATGCCTTCTTCCTGTGCGTGGTGAACTTCCTCTTTTCTTGCGGGCAGTTCCACGTCACTTCTTCTGTAGATGATATGAGCACTTTTTGCTCCAAGCCTCTTAGCCGTTCTTACGGCATCCATGGCGGTATTGCCGCCGCCGAAGACTGCAACGTTTTTATCCTTACAGTTAAAGACGGGGGTATCGTATTCAGGGAAGCGGTAAGCTTTCATCAGGTTGACTCTTGTTAAGAACTCATTTGATGAATAGACCCCGTTAAGGTTTTCGCCCGGTATATTAAGGAAGTAGGGAAGTCCGGCTCCTACGGCAATAAAAATTGCGTCGTAGCCGTTTTCCAGGAGCTCATCGATTGTATCTGTAAAGCCTACAACAGCGTTTGTCTGGAAATCGACGCCAAGCTTTTTGAGTGACTCCACTTCGGCCTTAACAATTTCCTTTGGAAGCCTGAACTGAGGGATACCATAGACAAGCACGCCGCCAAGTTCATGCAGGGCTTCAAAAACCGTTACATCGTGCCCCATCTGTATTAGGTCGCCCGCGCAGCTGAGGCCTGCGGGGCCGCTCCCGATGATGCCGATTTTCTTGCCTGTCTTGGGTTTTATCTGGGGAGGACGTATGCCAACGTGCTCGCGTTCATAGTCGGCAACAAATCTCTCAAGGCGTCCTATTCCAACCGGCTCGTTTTTCTTTCCTACTATGCATTTGGATTCGCACTGTTCTTCCTGCGGGCAAACGCGGCCGCAGACTGCCGGAAGGGCGTTATCTTCCTTGATCTTTGCCGCTGCGCCAAGATAGTCTCCCTGGGCAACAAGAGCAATAAAGTCGCGTATCTGCACGCCGACAGGGCAGCCCTGAATGCACGTGGGTTTCGGGCACTGTATGCACCTCAAAGCTTCCATTCTAGCCAATTCTTCGGTAAAACCTAAATTGACTTCCTCAAAATTCGTGACCCTTTGTTCTCCTGACTGTTCAGGCATCTTCTGACGTGGAATTTTCATTCTGTCTTTTTTCGAAATTTCTTCCATTTATCTACTCCGCTCGCTTTTTATACTTTTAGGTTTTCACCGGATGTTCTGGCAAAAAACATCTTGTCGTAATTACATTCATGGTCCTTTTTTTCCTTTGCCTGCTCACTCTGTGCCAGTATTTCAAGGGCCGTTTTTTCATCACCCAGATAAGACTTATTCCTCTGCATAAGAAGATCAAAATCGACCTTGTGGGCGTCGAATTCGGGGCCGTCGACGCAGACAAAGACAGTCTTGTTGTCTACCGTAGCCCTGCAGCCGCCGCACATTCCTGTGCCGTCAACCATAATGGGGTTGAGGCTGACCATGGTCTTAATTCCATAGGGCCTGGTGGTTTCGGCAATAGCCCTCATCATAGGTATCGGGCCAATAGCGAGCACAAAATCTATTTTTCTGCCTGAATCGATCAGCTCTTTTAATTTCTGTGTTACAAAACCGTGATAGCCGTAGCTTCCGTCATCGGTTGTTGGATAGACCTCATCGCAGACTTTGCGCATCTCGTCTTCGAGAATTACAAATTCTCTCGAACGGCCGCCAATAATCGAGATCGTATGATTTCCTGCCTGTTTTAAGGCAACAGCGGTCGGATAGGCAATTGCTGTGCCGACGCCTCCGCCAATACTGACAGCAGTGCCAAAGTTTTCTATATGTGAAGGTTTGCCCAGCGGGCCGACAACATCCTGAATGCTGCCGCCGGAATTGAATGTGTTTAATTCCTTTGTGGTTTTTCCGATTCCCTGGACAATTATTGTAATCGTTCCTTCTGAGGGGTCTGAATCGGCAATAGTAAGAGGAACTCTTTCACCGCCTTCTTTGATCCTGATAATAACAAATTGTCCGGCTTTCCTCTTCTGGGCGATCTTAGGTGCTTCTATTACGAATTTCTTAATATTCGGGGCAAGAAATTCAGCTGATCTGATCTTATACATAGGCGCTCAAAAATTGTTTAGTTGTTTTAAAAATTGTTCCAAATATAGCTAAAATAAATGAAATGAATAGAGAAGAAATTTAGCTATTATGGAAAAAGGATAAAAGGTTTGGTATAAACTTACGAAAAATTATTACGGCTATAAATATTTTTAATAATCTATTGATGACTTAATTAAATATTTTTCTTATGTTGTTCTAACCAAAAACAACCATGAAAAACCCATGCATATGAACTTAGATGTACTCGTCTTTGCTGCTCATCCGGACGACGCCGAGCTCTCGATGGGCGGCACAATTGCCAAATTTACCAAAAGTGACTTGAAAGTGGGCGTAATAGACTTCACTAAGGGTGAATTGGGCACTCGCGGGTCTGCCGAAACAAGGCAGAAAGAGGCTTTTCAGTCGGCAATCAGTCTAAAACTTGCAATCCGTGAGAACCTGCATATACCTGACGGAGGTGTTGAGGTCTCAAAGGAAAATATTACAAAAGTTGTTATGTGCCTGCGCAAGTACAGGCCGAAGATCATTTTTGCCCCTTATTTCAACGACCGCCATCCTGACCATATCGATACAAGCGCTGTTGTCAAAAGGGCAATGTTCAGCTCCGGCCTTGAAAAGATCAAGACTTTCGACAAGGAGAAAAAACAGGATGCCTACAGGCCCGGTAAGCTGTATTACTATATGCAGACATACGCCTTTACACCGTCATTTATCGTAGACGTCAGCGACACCTTCGAAGATAAAATGAACGCTGTAAAAGCCTATGCCACACAGTTCTTTAATCCTAAAAGCGTTGAGCCTGAAACATTTATAAGCCAGCCTAATTTTATGAAGTTCGTTGAATCCAGGGCTAAGCTCTACGGCTTTAAGATCGGCAAGGACTATGGTGAACCGTTCTACTGTGAAGAGGATATTGAAATGGACATGGTGCACCTGGTAAAAGCCAGTAACTCCTCTGTGAACCATTCTACAGGGAAATAATTTTGAGAAGAGTAAAGTTTTGCAACTGAGTTTGAAAGCCCCCGGATTATCTTCTGAGGGGCTTTTTTATTTGTGGATACACCTCTCCCGGCATGGAAAGAACCTCAAAAGTGCACAGTACAACAAAGCATTCGTTGAATAATTGCCAAAAGATAATTATGATATTACATACAAACTAATTCCGAACAATTGCAAAGAAAAGGAGTTCAGGAGATGCAGATCTCATTTATTGGGACCGGACTGATGGGAAGCCCGATGGCAGAAAGGCTGCTTAAGGCCGGGTATGAGCTTTATATTTTTAACAGGACGCTGGAGAAAACAGTGCCTCTGAAGCAGAAAGGGGCAAGGGTCGCTTTAACGGCACACGAGGCCAGGCACCTGGGGGAAGCGGTCTTTCTTATGCTCAGCGATGCCGCTGCAGTTAATGAAATGCTGTTTTCATCTGATGAAGAGGAAAAGTTCTCGGGGCAGACCATAATTCAGATGAGCACAATTTCCCCTTCGGAAAGCAGGGCCATTGCCGAAAAAGTCGCTGCCGCAGGAGGTGACTACATTGAGGCTCCGGTCCTGGGCAGCATTCCGCAGGCAGCCGAAGGCAAACTGGTTATAATGGTTGGAGGAGAAAAAGAGCTTTATGACAAATGGCGCCCGGTTTTAGAAGCCCTCGGGCCTGCACCGCTTTATGTCGGGGAAACAGGAAAGGCTGCAGCCATGAAGCTTGCGCTCAACCAGATGATTGCATCACTAACCTCTGCCTTTTCCTTAAGCCTTGGTATAATTATGAATGAAGGGATTGACGTAGAGCAGTTCATGAACGTCCTTAGGAACAGTGCCCTTTATGCCAAAACTTTTGACGTAAAGCTTAACAATATGCTGAAGAATGATTTCTCAAACGTGAATTTCCCGGCAAAGCATCTTCTTAAAGACGTGAGACTTGCTGCCGATGAGGCCAGGAGCCTGGGACTTGAAACAGTTGTTTTGGATGCCGTGCAGGAAATCTTGAACAAGACTATAAACGCAGGCTTTGCAGATATGGATTATTCGGTCCTCTTTAATGCTGTAAGTAACAGGAGAGCCTGATAAGCCTTAAAAACGTCTGGAACCTGCATGGATTTCCTGCATCAAACATTAAACAAACAAGATGGAGGAAAACAAATGGAATACTATAATACCAGGGTTGTAAATCTCTCCTTCGACGAAGCTATCAGCAAGGTTACTGAGGAGCTGAAAAAAGAGGGATTCGGGGTTCTGACAGAAATTGACGTAAAAGAGACTCTGAAGAAAAAGCTGGACGTGGACTTCAGGAAATACAAGATACTCGGGGCCTGCAACCCGCCTTTTGCCTATAAAGCCCTGCAGGCAGAGGATAAAATTGGAACAATGCTGCCGTGCAATATTATTGTGCAGGAAACCCGTGAGGGAAAAACAGAGGTATCGTCCATAAATCCGAGAGTTTCAATGCAGACTGTAAAGAATGAGGAGCTTGAGTCGGTTGCCTCAGAAATTGCCGATAAGCTCAAAAGAGTACTGGAAAACGTATAGACTGAATCTGCAAATTTTTCATTCATGCGGGCAAGCCGAGGCTTGCCCGCAGCCTCTTTTTGAAATAGATATCCTCTGGTATAAATATCCCGTCTTTTACTTTTTGTCTTAATTCTTAACGCGATTTATGTTAAATTTCCATGTTAAAACAGAGGATTAAATGTTGGCACAGGTATACCTTCGGAAAAACGAGGAACACCGCATAAAGCATGGGCACCTTTGGGTATTCAGCAATGAAGTTGCAAAACTCGAGGGCGAGGCACAAAATGGTGACGTGGTGGAACTTTACGATTATAAAAATAACTTCCTGGGAACAGGGTTTTACAATAAAAACTCTCTTATTGCCTTAAGGCTTTTAAGCCGGGGGAAAATAGAGGACCTTCACGGCTTTTTTAAGGAAAGGCTTCTGAGGGCGTATGACTTAAGAAAAAGCCTTTATCCAAGGCGCGAATCCTTCAGGCTCATGTTCAGCGAAAGTGATTTTATGCCGGGGCTTATTATCGATAAATACAACAACACTTTTGTCATGCAGGTTTATTCTTTCGGCATGCAGAAGAATATTGATAAGATTGTAAGCGTCCTGAAAACTGAGCTTAAGGCAGAGAACGTTTTCAGCAAAAATGAGGCTTATTTCAGGCGCCTTGAAGGCCTGACAGAAGAGGATACGGTTTACCTTGGAAGCAGCAGGTCTGAAGTAATCAGCGACGGGGAGGTAAGCTACAGGATCGATTTTGAAGGGGGGCACAAGACCGGGTTTTACTTTGACCAGGCCGATAACAGAAAGTTTATTGAAAGGATCACGGAAGGCAGGACTGTAATTGACGCCTTCTGCAACTCCGGGGGCTTCGGGCTTCATGCCTCAAGAGCCGGGGCAGGGGCTGTTACTTTTCTTGACAGTTCGCAGGCCGAGGTTGAAAACGCAAGGGGGAACTTCCAGCTTAATAATATAACCTGTAAGGCGGATTTCATTACAGGAGATGTTTTTGACGTCTTTACGGCTATGCTGAATGAAAAAAAGAAGTTTGACGTTGTAATGATTGATCCCCCGGCCTTTGCAAAGAATAAAAAAAGCCTTCCCATGGCGCAGAAAGGCTATGAAAAGCTTAACCGCATGGCTCTCGGGCTGGTTGAGGAAGGGGGATTTTTAGTCACCTCATCGTGCTCATATCACCTCAGCCGGGATAGTTTTATTCAGATCATTAACAGCGCAGCCCAGAAAGCAGGGCGCCAGGTGCAGCTCATACATTTCAACGGTGCATCACTTGACCACCCGAGGCTGCCTGCAATGGAGGAAACTTCTTACCTGAAGTTTGCCGTGCTTAAGGTAATATAGAAAAATATTCGTATTGGAGGAAAAGATGAAAAAGGCAGCTTTGTTTTTGATGTGTGCTATTATTTTCAGCTCCTGCTACGATGTTACAGGTCCCGATGAAGAAAAACTGCTCTATGGGAGCTGGGTCCTGGTAAGAATATCCGGGGGATTTAGCGGGACTACTACAGACGTCAGCCCCGAAGAGGGGAGTAAAGTGGTCTTTACGGAGGCTGGAAGCGTACACTACTATTCAAAAGGCGCTCTTGAAAGGAGTACTACTTTTGTAGTTAAAAAAGGCAAAAGCATATATTCCACTGAGGAGAAAAGTATAATTCATTTTGCAGACAGGCCGGAACTCCCGATGGTTATAATGAAGGCGGATAAGGATACTTTGATTCTGGCCGATAATGCATATGACGGCTTTTCATTCACTTACATGAAAGAAAAATATTAAAGCCGGAAACCTATTCAGCCTTAATAATGTAAAAAATGTAATTTTAATATAAATATTGAGAAAAAACAGAGGAAAACTTTGGAAATAACAGAGCTTAATGAGAAAATAAAAAATGAAAGCGCTTTTGTTGACCTGCTTTTCAGCGAAATAGGCAAGGTGATAGTGGGGCAGAAACCGATGGTTGAACGCCTTGTTGTAGGGCTTCTTGCAAACGGGCACATACTCTTAGAAGGTGTCCCGGGCCTTGCAAAAACACTCGCCATAAAGTCCCTGGCCTCAGCAATGAAGGCAAAATTTCAGAGAATTCAGTTTACCCCGGATCTGCTTCCTGCAGATCTTATAGGTACAATGATCTATAACCAGAAAGACGGCAACTTTTTTATAAAAAAAGGCCCTATTTTTTCAAACTTCATCCTGGCCGATGAAATTAACCGTGCCCCTGCCAAGGTACAGAGCGCACTTCTGGAAGCCATGCAGGAGCGCCAGGTTACAATAAGTGAAGAAACATTTAAGCTGGATGATCCTTTCCTGGTACTTGCAACACAGAACCCGATTGAGCAGGAAGGAACTTACCCGCTTCCTGAGGCACAGGTGGACAGGTTTATGCTTAAAGTTAAAATCACCTATCCTTCACGCGAGGAAGAACTTAAGATCATGAAGCAGAATGTGGAAAACCAGCAGGATGGCAAAATTAAACCTGTTATTACCCCGCAGGACATATTAAGGGCAAGAGGCCTCATTCAGGAAATTTATGTTGATGAGAAGATTGACCGCTACATTCTGGACATTGTTTTTGCTACACGTAATCCTAAAGAATACGGCCTTGAGGGCCTGGCAGATCTTATCAGCTACGGAGCCTCCCCGAGAGCTACAATTAATCTTGCCCTGGGCGCAAGAGCTATGGCTTTCATCAGAAGACGCGGCTATGTTATTCCTGAAGACGTAAGGGCAATTTGCATGGATGTACTGCGCCACCGCATCGCCGTAACGTATGAGGCAGAGGCAGAGGAAATTACAACTGAACACGTTATTCAGGAGATCCTGAATAAAATTGAAGTGCCATGATAAGTAAATGGTTGTATTAAGCTGTTACATCAAGAAAAAAGGTTATGCTGACAAAAGAATTATTAAAACAGGTACGCCAGATTGAAATAAAGACCAGGGGAGTTGTTAACCAGGTCTTCTCGGGAGAATACCATTCGGTCTTCAAGGGGCGCGGAATGGAATTCTCTGAAGTCCGGGAGTACCAGTATGGTGACGACGTAAGAAATCTCGACTGGAACGTTACAGCCCGCTTCGGGCATCCTTTTATAAAGGTTTTTGAGGAGGAGCGTGAGCTTACCGTAATGCTTCTGGTTGACTTAAGCGGAAGTCTCTTGTTCGGAAGCGTGGAGAAAACAAAACAGCAAATTGCTGCCGAGCTGAGTGCAATACTTGCCTTTTCGGCCATGAAGAATAATGATAAAGTGGGACTCATACTTTTCAGCGACAGGATTGAAAGGTTTGTGCCCCCGAGAAAAGGGCGCAAGCACGTCCTCAGGATCATCCGCGAGCTCCTGTCCTTTGAGCCTGAAGGACGGGAAACGGACTTAAAGAAGGCTCTGGAATTTATGAACAGTACAATCAAGAAAAGAAGCATTGCTTTCCTGATCTCGGACTTCTTTGATTCGGGATATGAAAAGATCCTTAGAATCGTGGGACGCAGGCACGACCTGGTTGGAATTGTACTGAGTGATGAAAGAGAAAAGACACTTCCCGGAATAGGCCTCGTGAAGTTCAGGGATGCTGAAACCGGCGAGGAAAGATTTGTTGATACAAGTTCAAAAGATCTGCAGAAGTGGTTCAGTCTGTCAAGACGTAAGGCAATGGAGGAAAGAAAGTCGCTCTTCCTTAAAAACCGCCTGGATGCAATTGAAGTCCAGACAGATAAATCCTATATGAAACCTTTGGTTGAATTTTTCAGATTGCGCGAGAGAAGATGGTAAGAAATAAAATAACAATTGCGGCCCTGCTGCTTATACTTCTTGGCACATGCATGCATGCACAGGATGTAACCGTAAGGGCAGGTGTGGACAGGCAGTCGTATGAAGTTGGGGACTATATAAATTATTCGATAAGCGTTAATTCGGCAAAAGACGTTAAAGTTTTCCCTCCTGTACTAAAAGACAGCCTGAAGGGTGCCGAGCTTATTGAGACTCTTCAGCCTGCATCGGAAGAAAAAGACGGCAGGCTTGTTACAACATTTAAGTATACAATCTCAAAGTATGATTCGGGCGAAGCTAAAATTCCCCCAATAAATGTTTATTACTCTGCGAAGGGTTCTCAGAAGAAATCCCTTCTTACCAATGAGGTCTCCTTTGTTGTAAAAACCCTTAAAGTTCAGGGTGAAGACATAAAGGACATTAAAGATCCTGTTAAGATCCCTCTTGACTGGAAGATGATTCTCCTCTGGAGCCTGGTTGCTCTTATTGTAATAGCAGGAGCAGTTTACCTTTATCTTAATTACAGGAAAAAAAGACGCCAGAAAGCGGGCCTTATTCCTGTAGTTATTAAGGAGCCTCACGAAGAAGCACTGGATCTTCTTGATGAACTGGAGAAAAAACAACTCTGGCAGTCGGGACACATAAAAGAATACCACACGGAGATTACAAATATTATAAGAACATACTTTGAAAAAAGATTCCGCGTTCCGGCCCTTGAAATAACAACAAACGAGCTGGTAAATAATTTGTCAAAGGTTAAGGAAACTGAAAACATAAGGGTGATCACTTCGGATTTCTTAAACAATGCCGATCTGGTAAAATTTGCAAAGTATGTACCGATGGAATCAATTAATGGGGAGATGATGGCTCAGGCCCGCAGGATAGTTAAAGATACAGTGCCTGTGAAGAATCCTGTTGCACAAAATCAGGAGGCTTCAGATGTTTCATAATGTCAGCTTTGCCTATCCGGGCATTCTCTACCTCCTGGCGGTTATTCCTCTTATGATGTTCTGGTACTTTAAGAACGGGAAGAAGAATACCACTTCAGTCACGTATTCATCACTCAGGGTCTTCAGGGGATACAAGCCGACGCTTAAAGAAAGGTTCAGGCACCTGCCCGCATTCTTAAGAATGGGCGCCCTGGCTTTGTTCATAGTGGCCCTGGCAAGGCCTCAGACCTTTGCCTCAGGGGAAAACGTTTATACCGAAGGAATTGACATTGCAATGCTCCTTGACATCTCGGGCAGTATGCTTGCCGAAGACTTCCATCCTAACAGAATTGAAGCTGCAAAGAAGGTTATTGACGACTTTATAAAGGGAAGAACTTCTGACAAGATCGGCCTTGTTATATTTTCATACGAGAGCTTTACGCAGTGCCCCCTGACAATTGACTACCCCGTCTTAAGAGGGCTCTTAAAAGACGTGAAAAGCGGGATGATACAGGACGGGACGGCAATAGGAACGGCAATTGCAAACGGAGTTAACCGCCTTAAGGACAGCAAGGGTAAAAGCAAGGTTATCATTCTCCTTACCGACGGCGTGAACAATGCGGGTGAAATAGACCCGATAACAGCAGCGCAGATTGCCAAGACCTACGGCATCAGGATTTATGCTATAGGCGTTGGTACAATCGGAGAAGCTCCGTACCCGTTTCAGACCCCTTTCGGCATTAGGTACCAGAATATGCCGGTTGAAATTGACGAGACTACTTTAAGAAAAGTGGCGGAAATTACGGACGGAAAATATTTCCGTGCAACCAACAACAGAAAGCTCGAAGACATCTATCAGTCGATAGATAAAATGGAGAAGACAAAAGTTGAAGTCACCTCCTACCGCAATGCAAGTGAACTGTTCTACGGCTGGCTTGGAGGGGGACTTATTTTACTCCTGTTTGAAATCGGGCTTTCCAGGACGGTTTTTAGAAAGATACCTTAATTTAAGATTTTTGAGATAACACATGTTTCGTTTTGCACATACAGAATATTTATATGTACTTTACATCGTACCCTTTATAGCTCTGTTCTTCTATCTGGTTTTCAAAAACCAGAAGAGACTACTCCAGAAGTTTTCAGATGCAAAGCTCCTTAAGGTGCTTGTTCCTGAAAGGAGTGTGCTGAAATACTTTTTAAAAAGCGGGATGATTGTACTGGTACTTATTTTACTAATACTTGCTCTGGCAAATCCTCAGGTGGGAACGCGGTATGAAGACGTAAAGCAGACAGGAATAGACGTCTTTATCCTGCTTGACGTTTCCCTCAGCATGAAAGCCGAGGACATAAAGCCCAACCGCCTTGAGATGGCTAAGCATTCAATTGCATCTTTAATTGACAGGCTGAGGGGAGACAGGATAGGACTTGTGGTGTTCTCCGGAGATGCATACATACAGTTTCCGCTTACCACAGATTACGCGGCGGCTAAGCTGCTCCTGAGTGCCGTAAGTACAAGCACTGTGCCTCAGCCCGGTACTGCAATAGGCTCAGCCATAACGCTGGCTTCGAAGTCATTTAAGGGTGACGCCAGAACGCAGAAGGCAATGGTTGTCATTACTGACGGCGAGGACCATGAAGGCGACGTTATGGATGCCGTAAAGGATGCTGAAGACAAGAATATTCAAATCTATACAATTGGACTCGGCTCTCCTTCCGGTGTGCCGATTCCGCAGTACAATGCCCAGGGCGTTCAGTCAGGCTACAAGCTCGACCGCGATGGCAACATTGTTGTCACAAAGCTCGATGAACCTATACTTCAGCAGATTGCCCGGGAAGGCAAGGGCCGCTACTACCGCGGAAGTTCCGGCGGAAATGAGCTGGATATGATCTACGGGGACCTTTCAAAGCTGGAGAAAACAGAATTCGGAACCACGAGAGTTACAGATTATGAGGACCGCTACTACTATCTTTTGGCCGCAGCTGTAGTGCTCCTGATAGCAGAATTCTTTGTTTCGGAAAAGAAAAATGTTCTTTTGTCGAAACTGAACAGAAAACTAGGAATAGAATAGTTGCACAGTATGAAAAAGAAAATATATACGGGATCAAAAAAAATTGCAGGCCTTTTGGCCGTTATGGTTATTGTCTTTATTTCTTCGGAAGCTAATGCGCAAAGCCTCCGCGGTGTTGTAAATAGCGGGGTGGACCTCTACAGGCAGAAGAAGTATGCCGACTCCGAGGCAAACTTTAAGAAGGGAACGGAAAAGGCTCCCGATAATTTCAACAGTTACTTTAACCTCGGGGATGCGCAGTATAAGCAGGAGCGGTATGATGAGGCGGTTAAGTCTTATCAGCAGGCACTTAAAAAAACACAGGATAAGCTTCAGCAGGCGGGCATTTATCACAATATCGGAAATTCACTCATTAAGTCGCAGAAAATAGAGGAAAGCATAGGCGCCTACAAGAAGGCTCTGAAGCTGAATCCTAAAGATGCACAGACAAAGTATAATCTTTCTTATGCCCTTAACCTCCTTAAGCAGAATCAGAATAATCAGAACAAGAACAATAAAGACAATAAGCAGAATAAGGACAACAAACAGAACCAGAATAAAGATCAGAATAAACAGGACCAGAACAAGGATCAGAAGGATAAGAATAAACAGGATCAGAATAAAAGCGATCAGAACAAGCAGGATCAGAATAAAAACAACCAGAACAACAACGACCAGAATAAACAGGACCAGAACAAGCAGAATAAAAACCAGGGCAATCAGCAGCAGCAGGATAAAAATAAAATGTCGAAGGATGAGGCTGATAGAATATTGAACGCCTTAAAGAATAACGAACTGGACCTGCAGAAGAAACTTCGCAAACACGAAGGGCGCCCGGTTAAAACCGATAAGGATTGGTAAAACAAATTTGAATATAAACAACTTTACTATGCGTAAAACAAAAACATTTTTTTCTTTACTTTTTAGCGTAATACTTCTGAGTACTAATCTTCATGCGCAGTCGTTTACGGCATCCGTAAACAGTACGACTGTACCGCAGAACGAGCCTTTTCAGGTGGTATTTCAGTTTGGCGGGGACAATATTAATGCCCTGAGGAGTTTCAGGGCTCCGGACTTTAAGAACTTTGAAGTGCTCTCGGGCCCGAACCAGTCGACCAGCATGCAGATTATAAACGGTGCCGTTTCAGCATCTTTAACTTATTCCTTTTATCTTCAGGCACCTAACCAGGGAAGGTTTACAATCGGTTCGGCATCGATCGATTTTAAGGGGAAAACACTTAGGACGCAGCCGATTACAATTACTGTAACCAAAGGGCAGGCGTCTCAAAACGGCGCACGGGGCCAGCAGCATAACCAGTCGGCCTCCTCACAAAGCATTGGCGATAACGTTTTTATAAGGGCGGTTGCCGATAAGCAGAAGGTGCTTAAAGGTGAGCAGATTACAATTACCTATAAGCTCTATACAAGAATGGATATTTCGTCGCCCCAGATATCTAAGCTCCCGACCTACCAGGGCTTCTGGGCTGAGGAACTGGACGGCAACAGGACTATAAATTTTACAACGGAAGTATATAACGGCAAGCAGTATCACGTTGGCGTACTGAAAAAAGCAGCCCTGTTTCCCACGCAGACAGGACAGCTTTCCGTAACGCCCTTTGAACTGAAGATTCCCGTCATTGTACCGAAACAGAGAAGACGCGGCGACATATTTGATGAGTTCTTTAACGACCCGTTTTTCAATCAGGGGCAGACGGTTGAATATACTGCAAAGTCAAATGTGCTTAAAATTGACGTTCTTCCCTTGCCGGGGCAGAACGTACCAAATTCATTTAACGGAGCCGTTGGTGAGTTCAGCTTCAAGGCTGAAGTTGATAAAAATACGGTAAAGGCAAATGAACCTGTTTCACTTAAGCTTACAGTGTCAGGCACAGGAAATATAAGTCTGCTGGAATTAAAAGAGCCGCAGCTTCCTTCGGGCTTTGAAAAATACGACCCAAAGGTTAACGACCAGGTCAACAGATCCGGCAGCTACGTCAACGGGCAGAAGACCATTGAATACCTCCTGGTACCAAGAGCAGAAGGGCAGAAGGAAATTCCGCCATTTGAGTTTTCGTACTTTAATCCCAGGACAAAAAGGTATGTTACCGTGACCTCCCCGGCTTTTTCGATTAACGTTCAAAAAGGCGACGGCACCTATGCAAATACGCAGGGCTTTAATAAAGAGGACGTAAAGCTCTTAGGCGAGGATATCAGGTACATCAAGACCGGTACAGAAAGCCTGTCGAGAAATGGCGGCTATATGGTTTCCTCTTTCTGGTTCTGGGCTGCCGCAATTCTGCCGGCTTTACTGCTTGCAGGCGTTATATCGTGGAAAAGGAAAAATGACAGGCTTGAAGGAAACGTACAGCTCATGAAGTACACCAGGGCCGAGAAGATGGCGCGCAACAGGCTTAAGACCGCCCGCAAATCGATGGAAATGAACAACCAGCAGGAGTTTTATTCGGATATTTCCCTGGCTCTCTTCGGCTACCTGGAAGACAAGCTGCACATTCCGAAGGCCTCTTTCACGCTGGAGAGTGCGCTTGAAAGGCTTAAAGACAGCCGTGTTCCTGAAGACCTTATAGGCGAAGTAAAACAGGCAGTTGAGAAATGCGAGTTTGTCCGCTTTGCCCCTATGAACGACGGAGCAAGCGCAATGAAAGAAATGTACGACCAGGCCGTGAACATCATAGTGGACCTGGAGAAGAATAAAGTCTGAAAAACAAAATTAAACTAAAGTTTATTATATATGAAATATTTGTCGATAATTTTACTGGTCCTCTTCAGCATGAAGTTTACATATGCCTCCGAAGAGGAAAACCTGATGCAAAAAGCCAACAGCTTCTACCAGCAGGGGAGCTATGACAAGGCAATTGAAATTTACCAGAAAATAGTAAGTGACGGCTACTCCGGTAAAGAGCTTTACTACAACCTGGGGAATTCATACTTTAAGGTGGGTATGATAGGCTACGCCATCTTAAATTATGAGAAAGCGCAGAAGATCTCACCAAATGACGAGGATGTGGCATATAACCTGAAGATAGCAAATGCAAGAACAGTTGATAAGATTGAAGCAATGCCCAAGATATTCCTTGTAAGGTGGTGGGAAGAGCTCCTGAACCTGTTTTCCGTAAACGGATGGACGCTGTTTTCTTACTTTGTCTACCTGACATTCCTTGCAATTATAGGCTGGTACTTCTTTGCCAGAAGGCAGGCCCTTCAGAAGTGGATCCTCATCTCCGGCCTGGCATTTGCCGCTGTGTTTTTGCTGTCCATTGTTATCCTGATATCCAGGTACAATTACGATAACGGCAAGGAGTATGCAGTTGTAACCCAGTCTTCAGTAACCGTTAAACTTTCTCCGGATGAGCATAGCGGCGACGCATTCATTGTCCACGAGGGAATAAAGGTGAGCCTCGAGGATAAAGTTGACAGCTGGGTGAAGGTGAAACTTGCCGACGGGAAGGTGGGCTGGCTCTCGGAAGGGGAGATGAAGAAAATTTAATTATTGTTTTCCGGAACTTTTTACCGGATAAATGCTTATTATAATAAAACCTGGTCCCGGTAACTTAAGAAGCGATATATTAAACAAAAACAAAGAAAGGTATAATACAATGAAAAACCTGTTAGTACTGACACTATTTATAATGCTGTCTTTCAGTCTCGGCGTAAATGCGCAGCAGAAGGATAAGAAGCAGGTAAGCAAGAGCAAGGTGACTACCACGGTTTCGTCTAAAGAAGATAAAGTTCAGGATGTGAAAGAGGGAAAGCCGTTTAATAAAGTCTGCCCGGTTTCAGGTGAGGATCTGGAAAAAGACGAAATGGTGCTCGTTGCCTACAACGGCAAAACTTACGGCCTGTGCTGCGATAAATGCACAGCCAAATTCAAGAAAGATCCGGCAAAATATGCGGCCAGATTAAATGAGGACGGAACAAAATATAAGAAATAAAAAGTTTTTTAAGGACCAGGAGACAAAAGCAGCCCATAGGCTGCTTTTTTTTTCACCTAAAAGGGCGATTATTCAGATTGCCTTGAAATTTTGTTATAGGTATTTTTAAGTATGGATTCAAAAAGATATAATAATATTAAACTTGGAGTAAGCATAACGAAGGGAATCTTGTCTTTCCTTATCGTATTCTTATTCTTAAAATCGGGCTTAAGCCTCAGGCTGGAAGACTACCTCGCAGGCTTCATTTCAAACAGTTACCTGCTTTTTATTGCATTTATAATAACCTTAAGTATTGCGGGCTCAATTCTTTCTTTCCCTGTAAACTACTACACGGAATTTTATCTGGAGCATAAATATAACCTGTCAAACCAGACATTCCGCGCCTGGATGTGGGAGAGTGCCAAGGGCGCAATGGTTTCAGGCGTTATCGGAATTCCGCTTTTATTTATTTTTTACTACGTCCTTAACCGCTTCGGAAACCTCTGGTGGCTGCCGTTTGCAATCATACTGTTTCTGGTTTCTGTTGTCCTGGCCAGGATAGTGCCTGTTCTAATAATGCCCTTATTCTATAAGATTACCCCTCTTGAAGATGAGGATCTTAAATCGCGCCTTGAAAGGCTTGCCAGGGATGCGGGCCTTAAGCTTAAGAGTGTTTTTAAGTTTGATATGAGCAAGAATACAAGAAAGGCTAACGCGGCATTTACGGGTATGGGAAAATCCAAAAGAATACTCCTGGGGGATAACCTCCTTGATGGATACTCTTCAGATGAGATTGAAACCGTAATTGCCCACGAGCTGGGGCATTACAAGTATAAACATATCATTATTAATATTGTTGTAGGCACTGTTTTCAGCTTCCTTACTCTCTACCTGCTGGCTCTTTTATACAGAATCTCGCTTCCATACTTTGGATACAGTTCCATTACGCAGGTCTCGGCTATCCCGATACTCCTTTTGTGGGGAATGGTGCTGGGAGTAGTTGAAACTCCGATAACAAGCTCCCTGTCCAGAAAGCATGAATACCAGGCCGACCGCTACGCCATTGAGTCTACGGCAAAGGCCGAAGCCTTCATTAGAACCCTTGAAAAGCTCAACGAGCAGAACCTGGGCGACAAGGAGCCCCATCCCGTTGTGGAGTGGTTCTTCTACAGCCATCCCTCAATAAAGAAAAGGATTGCCGCGGTAAGAAAACTTTCGCAGTCTGAAGCTCTGGAGTAATGAAAGATACTCCGGTAACTTATTTATTTGAAAAAGATTATTTATATTAGAATTTAATTTATCAGGTCTTAAATATGTCCGTTACAAGAAAAGATGTTGAATACATAGCCGCCCTGGCCAAGCTGAAATTCAGTGAAACCGAGCTGGATAGCTTTACCGGTGAGCTGAATCAGATACTTGGTTATATGGAAAAATTAAACGAGCTTGATACCACGGATGTGGAGCCGCTCTCATATCCCGTTGAAGTTTCTGAAGTGCTGCGTGAGGACAAGCGTACGCCTTCGGTTCCGAGAGAAGAAGCCCTGAAGAATGCCCCCGACGCTACAGAGGAATTCTTCAAGGTCCCCAAAGTAATTAATGTTGAATAAAAACTTTAGGCCAAAAAATAAATGAATCTAGGAATAATTCCGGCCCGGTTCGCCTCGACCAGGCTTATGGGCAAGCCTCTTGCCGATATCGGAGGCAAACCGATGATACAGCACACATATGAAAGCAGCCAGAAATCAAAAATGCTGCATGAGGTGATAATTGCAACAGATGACGAAAAAGTTGCCCAGGTGGCAAGGGACTTTGGAGCAAGGGTAATAGTAACTCCAAAGGACATTGCAACCGGCTCTGACAGGATTGCATATGTTGCACAGAACATGCCGCATGCAGATATTATAGTCAATATTCAGGGGGATGAGCCTTTTATTCAGGGAAGAATGATAGATGAGGCAATTGAACCCCTGTTCTTCGACAGCAGCGTAAATGTCTCTACCCTGGCGAAAAAGATTACAACAGTTGAGGAGCTTGAAAACCCTTCGATACCGAAAGTGGTCTTCGATTACCACAACTTTGCTCTTTACTTCTCGCGTTCGCCGATCCCCTTTGTAAGGGATGCCAGGAGCCATCTTGAAAGTCTCAGGGTGGCCGACATCTATAAGCACATTGGGCTTTACGTTTACAGAAGGGAAGCCCTTCTTAAATTTACGAGCCTGCCGCCCACGGATCTGGAAAGGATTGAAAAACTTGAGCAGCTCAGAATGCTGGAAAACGGCTTTAAGATCAAGATTGTCGTAACCGAACTTGAAAGCCTCTCGGTTGACACGCCAGAGGACCTTGAACTGGCAAGAAGATATTACAGTAAAATGTTCAGAATTAATCACTAAAAGTTAATTGCCATGAAATACCCAAAACGCATACAGCTTGCAAACGTCCCTACACCTCTGCAGAAAATGAGTTTTAACGGGGCAGACTTCCTCATGAAAAGGGATGACTTTACGGGTCTTGAACTTTCAGGGAATAAGGTAAGAAAGCTTGAATTTATTCTTTTCCAGGCTAAAAAAGAGGGCGCTACAAAAATTTTCACCTGCGGCGGTGAGCAGTCAAACCATTCAAGAGCAACCGTTGCAGCTGCAAAGGCACAGGGCTTTGATGTAAAGCTATTCCTCTGGGGGAAAAAATCTAACAAAGCTGAAGGCAACCTCTTTCTGGACAGGTTTTTAGGAGCAGATATACGTTACCTGGACAAAAATGAGTATTTACGGGTTAACTCCGTTATGGAAGAAGAATACTCTCTGGCCCGGGCAAAAGGGGAGAAGGTTTTTGTCGTTCCTGAGGGCGGTTCTTCACCTCTTGGCATCTGGGGCTACATCAACTTTATTGAGGAGTTGAAATTCCAGACCAGCTTAAACCGGTTAAAAGGCATTATTACAGCCTGCGGCTCCGGAGGAACAAGCGCCGGACTATTGGTTGGGGCGGCTCTGAATAAGCTGAAACTTAAGGTTTATGCCGTAAATGTACTCTATTCGGCCGGGGAAATGAGAGAAAGAATCCTTGCTTTAGCCGAAGAATGTATCAGGATATACAAGCTGCCGTGCAAAATAGATGAAACTAACCTTGAAATACTTGACGGTTATTCCGCTGAGGGCTATAAGAATATCACGGAAGAAAAGCTGGAAGTGATCAGGTCTTTTGCGCACAGCAGCGGCATAATTCTGGACCCGGCCTATACAGGAAAGGCTTTTTATGCCTTTAATGAAAATTTTCTGAAAGGAAAAGTAAAGACCGACGTCCTTTTTGTGCATACGGGTGGGCTTTTCGGGGTGTTTTCAAAGAAAGAAAAATATCTGGCCTTTTAAGAGTGTATTCAGGGAAAAAATAAGATGCCAGGCTCCATAAATAAAGTGGCGCTTTTGGTGGAAAAATTAGTAATTTTGTCATAAGAAAATAGCGGGTCATATGAACTGTATCTTCTGTGATATCATTGCCGGCAGGTCACCGGCCGAGATAATTTATGAAGATGACAAGGTAGTCTCGTTTCTGGATATAAAGCCGATACATTTCGGGCATATACTGGTTGTGCCAAGAGGCCATTATGTGGATTTTCTGGATATTCCGGAAGACAGCCTCCACTCACTTATTCATGCAACCAGGAAGGTTACTGATGCAATTGTGAAGGGCTTAAAACCCGACGGCTACAACATTTTTACGAATAATGGTGCAGCAGCAGGGCAGTCGGTCTTTCATTTCCACGTGCACATAACCCCCCGCTATTTTAACGATGAGATCAAATTCATGCTGAATCTAAAAAACTATAAAGAAACTGAAATGAAGAAATTTGCCGACAGAATAAGGCAGGAAATTCAGTAAAAGGAGACTTAAATGGATAAAAAAATCAGAGTTCTTGTTGCTAAAGCTGGTCTCGACGGACATGACAGAGGTGCAAAGGTAATTGCTGCAGCATTAAGAGATGCAGGTATGGAAGTAATTTATACCGGTTTAAGACAGACTCCGGAAATGATAGTTGAAGCTGCAATACAGGAAGACGTGGATGTTATTGGAATAAGCATTCTTTCAGGCGCACACATGACAATTTTCCCGAGGATTATGTCCCTCATGAAGGAAAAAGGACTCAATGACGTGCTTCTTACAGGAGGGGGAATTATTCCTGAAGGAGACCTCAAGGAACTGAGAAACATCGGTGTCGGAGAACTTTTTACCCCTGGAACCCCAACCTCCCAGGTAATTGAGTTCATTACAAACTATTGCAATACCCACCCCAGAGATTAAGATCATTCTGCTTCAGGAGAACCGTGAAAAAGTAAGCTTTTTTGCTTTTTCACGGCCTCTTGCTTCCCACGATTCCTGAGCCGGGAACAATAATTATGTTTCAATTTTTCATTAAAATCGCTATCCTTTAAGCATATACCAAAAAGAACTACTTATCCTAAATAACTGTTTAATTATTGGGATACTTTACGTATTTTTACATCCAGAATTATAGATTTTATGTTTTTGTGACTTTTGGAGATACTTTTAGAGATAATAATGTTGAAAGACAAGAAAAAAAACAGAATCATATTTATTGATCTTATGCGGGCTTTTGCCGTACTAATGATGGTTCAGGGGCACACAGTAGATACACTTCTTGCAGACAGCTACAGAACATTTGACTCACCTTTATTTAGTTTCTGGTTCTTCATGAGGGGCCTGACGGCTCCGATTTTCCTTTTTTCTTCGGGAACTGTTTTTACTTACCTGTTCCGCATGAATAAAATCCCTTTCAGTGAAAATCCCAGGGCAAAAAAGGGGCTGAAAAGATTTTTGCTGCTTGTGGGGCTGGCTTATTTTTTAAGATATCCAACGCCTTATATATTCGACTTCTACAATGTCAGTGCATCTCAGTGGCAGACATTTTTCCAGGTCGATGTACTGCATTTAATCGGCTTCGGCATACTGTTCTTAATCGGATTGCTTTACCTGGCAGAGAAATTTAACTTAAGGGACGTACTGGTCTTTTCAACGGCGGCTTTTGTTGCATTTTCACTTTATCCCCTCTTTTCGAAAATTGACTGGATTAAGTTTCTGCCGCTTCCAATTGCAGGATACCTTTACCAGGGGACAGGCTCGCTTTTTCCGCTCATTCCATGGATTGGATTCATCTTTGCCGGTGCCGTCCTCGGAAGCTATCTTGCACACAACAGCGAGGTTTTCACTACAAAAAGGTTCAGCCTGAACCTTTTATACATGGCATTTCTTTTTATTGCAATTTCTTTGATAGGAAATACTCTGGAACTGGCAATCTACAAGCAGAGTAATTTCTGGACAACGAGTCCCAACCTGATATTTTTCAGGCTTGGCATCGTTTTACTCTTAAACAGCGGGATGTCTTACCTGGCAATTATGGTAAAGAAGGTTCCGCCTATAATTTTTCACATCGGGAGAAATACACTTCCGATTTATGTGGTTCACCTCATTATATTATATGGAAGCGCCTGGACGATGGGCCTCTGGAGCATTTTTGCAAAGAGTTTTAGCGTATGGAGCACGATCGGCGCTGCAATTTTAATGATATCGCTCATGATCAGCATGGTACAGGGATTTCAGTTCGTAAAGGTCAGAATTAAGAAAAGAGAAGTTGATTCAGGCAGTATTCAGGTACAAAAATAAAAAGTTAATTTAATGAGAAAATCAGAAAACACTGATGCAAATCCAAACGATGAGGAAAGGCTCTTTGAACAGAGCCTCCGCCCTAGCCGTTTTGATGAATTCATGGGGCAGAAAAAGATCACAGATAATCTGAAGGTCTTTATTGCCGCTGCCCTCAAAAGGGACGAAGGACTCGACCACGTTCTTCTTACAGGACCTCCGGGGCTGGGTAAAACTACACTTGCCCACATTATTGCTCACGAGATGGGCTCCAGAATTAAAATTACTTCGGGACCGGTTCTTGAAAAACCCGGCGACCTGGCCGGCCTGCTTACTAACCTCGAGGAAAAATCCGTCCTTTTTATTGATGAAATCCACCGCCTGAGCCCTGTAGTTGAAGAATACCTCTATTCGGCAATGGAAGACTATACGCTGGACATTATGATAGACAGCGGTCCAAATGCACGCTCTGTGCAGATCCGCCTGCCCAAGTATACGCTTGTCGGGGCTACAACAAGAGCAGGACTATTAACGGCACCGCTGCGCGACCGCTTTGGAATAAAGGCGCGCCTGGATTATTACGACTCGGAGCTCCTAAGCAGAATCGTAAAAAGATCCTCAGGGCTTCTTGGCCTGAAGATCGAGGAGGAAGCGGCCTATGAACTTGCTAAACGTTCGCGCGGTACACCGAGAATTGCAAACAGGCTTTTAAGACGTACACGCGACTTTGCGGACTATGAGGATAAAAAAATAATCGACCTGGCTGTGGTTAAAAAGGCCCTTGACGCGCTTGACGTGGATGAATACGGCCTAGATGAAATGGATAAGGATATTATTCTTGCCATTATTGAAAAGTTCAAGGGAGGACCAGTGGGCCTGAGCACGCTGGCTGTTGCCGTAAATGAGGATCCGGGGACGATAGAGGAAGTCTATGAGCCGTTCTTAATTCAGCAGGGATTCATTCAGCGCACGCCAAGAGGCCGCGAGGCAACGGACCTGGCTTATATACGTTTCGGAATAAAAAGAACAAACCGGAATGAAAGCAGCAATCTCTTCGGAGAGTAAAAGCTGCGTAAAAAAACTAAAAGGAATTATTTAAGCGGTAAGATTCAGAGCTTAATATTAAACTTATACGGGAATAAATGGTAGAAATATCAAATATCAGGATCGGCGGCGGCAATCCCCTTGTTTTAATTGCAGGCCCCTGCGTTATTGAAGGCGAGGAAATAACACTTAAGACCGCCGAAGAGATTAAGAAGATTACCTCGGAGCTGGGAATCCCTTTCATATTCAAGTCCAGCTACAGGAAAGCCAACAGAACAAGCCTGGATTCTTTTACCGGCCTTAATGAGGACATGGCACTTAAGATACTTCAGAAGGCGAAAGACTCTCTAAGCGTGCCCATCCTGACAGATATTCATACCGAAAGCGAGGCTGAGAGAATTTCATGTGTTGCGGACGTTCTCCAGATACCGGCATTCCTCTGCCGGCAGACGGACCTCCTGATTGCAGCCGGGAAAACCGGCAGGGCAGTCAACATTAAAAAAGGGCAGTTTCTGGCTCCTGAAGATATGAAGCATGCGGCAGAAAAGGTGGCTTCAACAGGAAATAAAAATGTAATGCTTACTGAAAGGGGAACAACCTTCGGCTATCACAATCTTGTTGTTGACATGCGGTCACTGGTTATAATGAGAGAGCTTGGCTACCCCGTTGTAATGGATGCTACTCATGCAGTACAGATTCCTTCACAGGGGGGAATTTCAGGCGGACAGCCTAAGTTTATTCCGCCGATTGCCAGGGCGGCCGTAGCCGTTGGCATTGACGCCCTTTTTATGGAAGTTCATCCTGATCCCGCTCATGCCCTCAGTGACGCAGCAAGTCAGTTCCCTCTTTCAAAGCTCAGGGATTTACTCTCGGGAATTCAAAAACTTGATGAAGCTGTGAAGTCCAATGGTTCTTTATAACCTGCTGAGTAAATTAAAATTCCTGCTTTTTGACCTTCATGGCGTTGTCCTTCCGCCGGAAGACACAACCGGGACGGAGAAGGCCCTCTCGGATTTGAAGAAGGATCTCCTGAAGGCTGAAAACTTAGGCCTTATGTGCGGAATTATTTCGGCTACTGAAGACTTAGGCCTCATTCAAAGGGTTAAGGAGCTTGGCCTTAAGGAAGTGTTTTCGCACTCAATAGATAAAGTCTCACAGGCTGAAATACTGTTAAAGAAGTATAATCTCGGCTATGATAACATCGGCTTTGTCGGTGATGACATACTGGACATCCCCCTTTTGATGAAAACGGGCTTCAGCGCCGCGCCGCACAGCGCAAGGCGTGAAGTAAAAAGAATTGTCAGTTACGTTACAAAGGATTCTGAAGAAAAGACGGTACTTTCGGATGTTTTGGATTTGATATCTAAGGCAAGAGAACAACAGGCAAATGAATCCAAATGATTTACCCGGTAATGGCGAGAGCTTTCCAAGAAGACTTTCTTCAAGGGAGAAAGAGTGGCTTTTTTCTGTCCTGCCTTCAGACCGCCTGGGATATAATATCTACCGTGAGAAAATTGAAGACTTGTTTGTTATAGGGCGCGGGCGTTTCGGCGATACTGATTTTGTGCTGGGTAAAAAGGAAGAGTCTGTTGATGAAACAATGCCTCCCGTTCCGGTCTTTGCCATAGGAAGCCTCATCTATAAAGAAACTGAGGTTTACGTTGTAATTCATGAAGAGTTTGAAGGACAGATAGAGTTTGATATTTCAAGAACCGGCGGAAAGATTCTGCCCCCGCAGCTAAGTGAAATAAAAAGGTGGAGCTATTCTTCCTGGAGGCCGGGCCAGAATGCCCCGGGAGACAATTCAAAGGTGAGGGAAGTGCATCTTGTTCCGGGCAGTGTGGTCCTGGCAATTGCCAGTGAGCATAAGAGAATCTGGGTTTATGAAGCTGGGACTGGAATTAACCACCTGATCCCGGTAACGAACTTTTTTAATGAGGTTATCAGGGTTAAACATATACGTGATCCCAGGCTGGCACTGAATTCAAAGCTGGTCTTTGATCCATCGTTTGAACTTTCAGACCAGGACCTTGGCTCGGCTTTTCTCATTTACAATAAGTATTGGAAGAAAATCAGTCTGGATTATTCTATATTTGTAAGTACAGAAAAAAAAGATAAGGAAAAGTCCTTATTTAAAATATTTAAAAGAGGTTAGATTGTCTATCGAAACAATTATACAGAAAGCAAAAGAAGTAGTCTGCAAGGAAGCTGAAGCTGTTGCAGGTTTAATGGAAAGAATTGACGGTGATTTCGCCCGTGCGGTTGAAATTATTTATAAATCCAAAGGACGAGTTATCCTTACGGGGATGGGAAAGTCGGGGCTTATTGCCCGCAAGATAGTGGCTACGATGAATTCTACCGGCACGCCAGCCATATATCTGCATCCGACGGATGCCCTGCATGGGGATCTTGGTATGGTTAGACAGGAAGACGTTGTAATCCTGATATCCAAAAGCGGCAACACAGAAGAAATTATAAATCTCATTCCGCTCTTAAAAAGGCTGAATGTGGTAATGATAGCCATGGTTGGAAATAAGAATTCCAGGGTGGCCAGGGAATGCAAATTTGTGCTCGACGTTGGCGTTAAGGAAGAAGCCTGCCCGTATGACCTGGCTCCAACGGCATCCAGCACGGCAACACTCGTAATGGGGGATGCACTTTCGATGGCACTGCTGGAATTAAGGGGCTTTACGAAAGAGGATTTTGCACTCCTGCATCCGGGAGGAAGCCTAGGTAAAAGACTCTCTCTCAGGATCTCGGAGCTGATGATAAAAGGAGAGGATATTCCGGTCGTAAACTGTATGGCATCACTGAAGGATACAATACTTGAAATTACCTCAAAGCGCCTTGGAATGACTACAGTTGTTGATGAAAACGGCGTTCTCTCTGGGATCATTACTGACGGCGACTTAAGAAGACTCCTGGAGAAAACAATTAGTTTCAATTCACTAAAGGCTGAAGATATTATGACCAGGAACCCTAAAACTATAAAAGAGGATTATCTGGCATCCTTTGCCCTGCAGTACATGGAAAACTTTAAGATAACCTCACTCATCGTAATAGATGAGGCAAGCCGTCCAATGGGAATAGTACATCTCCACGACCTTGTAAAACTGGGCCTTCAGGCAAGATGAAAATTCTGCGGAAAAAGAATGTTAAATGCAATTATCACTTAATTGTGGGAATTGCATTTTTGTTTATGGCTTCTGCCATTTCATTTGTGGGCTGTTCTGAGGATAAGATCAAGCCTCCCGTTCTTGCCGGAACAAAGGAGGGTGAAATACCATCGCAGGAGAGCTGGAATTTCAAAATGATGTTTACGGACGAAGGCCACCTGAAGGCAATTCTGACTTCTTCACACGCAAAGGTTTTTGATAGCAGGAAAGAAACACTTTTAGACACTGTGAGAATTGACTTCTACAGCGAGAACGGACAGAAAGCATCCACATTAACCTCTCTTAAAGGCAAAGTTGACGGCATTACAAATAACATGTATGCCATCGACAGCGTTGTGGCTAAAAACGACATCGGAACAGTTTTGAAGACGCAGGAGCTCATGTGGAGAAGCAAGGACAGGAAAATTGTCTCGGATAAGTTCGTTACAATTACTTCTCCAACTGAAAAAATACAGGGCTACGGTGTGGTTGCTGACCAGAACCTGAGCAACTATGTCATCTATAAGCCTACATTTGTCACAACTCCTGAAGGCGCCGGAGCTATGCCGTGAAAACAGTAATTGCAGCATTTATCATATTTTTTAGTTCTTTTGTGGCCTCAGGACAGGGGCGTACCGGAGGACTCATTACTGTTACCGGCGACAGCCTTGCAGGCAAACTCATCGGCGGGGAGAGCATCAGAGAGGTAATAGGCCACGTTGTACTCAGGCAGGGGAACATAGTAATTACATGCCAGAAAGCCACACAGTACCTGGCAAGGAATAATGCCATACTGGAAGGCAATGTTGTAGTCAGGCAGGATACGCTTACAATTGAAGCCCAAAGAGGATATTATTACGGCAACGACAGAATAGCTGAATGCAAAACCGGAGTAAAATTAAATGACGGAAAAGTTATTCTGACTGCGGTAAACGGAAACTATTACTTTAATGAGCAAAGAGCTTATTTTTCCGATAAAGTAAAGCTTTATGACACGGTTTCCACAATGACGTGCAGCGTCCTGAACTATTATAAAAATGAAAACCGTGCCGTTGCAACCGGCAGCGTTACGATAAATGACTCCACTAATACGATCGAAGCTGACAGCATGACACACCTGAGGGCGACAAGGACAACCTTTGCGGACGGGAACGTCCAGGTATCAAACTCCAGGAATAATGTTGTTGTCTACGGAAACCATCTTGAGAACTACGCGCTGAAAAAATACACGCTGATAAATGAGAAGCCTCTTTTAATGCAGGTCGATACCACGGCAGACGGAAAGAAGGATACGCTTATTATCTCCTCGCGCACGATGGAATCCTATAACGACACCTCGAGGACCTTTGTTGCAACAGACTCAGTAAGAATTCTAAGGGGCAGTTTTGCGTCAGCCAATAATTATTCGATATATTACAGAAATGCGGAAAAGATAATTACATATAAGCGCCCAAAGGATACAAATGTGCCCGTTCTCTGGTACGAAGACACACAGCTCTCAGGTGACTCGGTGAATATTTTTACCGAAAACAACCGCATGAGGAGAATTGAGGTTTATAATAATTGTTTTATACTTTCGCATAATGAAGGCTATGATACCAGATACGACCAGATTTCAGGCGACCAGATGACAATCTACTTTGACTCTACAGGCATTCAGCATACAGACGTTAACGGTAATGTCCTGAGCATTTATTACATGTATGAAAAAGATGAGGCGAACGGGCTTACAAAGTCGAGCGCGCAGAAGGCAAAAATATTTTTCAATAAAAAAGCCGTAAGTGAGGTGAAATTATATACTTCACCCGTAAGTGAGTATTATCCTGAAAACCTGGTTCAGAATAATGAACTTTCTTTCACTTTGCCCGCGTTTTTCATTAAAACGGGCAGGCCCGAAAAAAAGTCGCTCCTTCAGGCACTATAATTACAGCTCCGGAAAATTCAATAAAGAAGAAATTAAAATGGAACATTCTTTAACATTAAGAAGCGAAGACCTGGTAAAAATATATAAAAAGCGGACAGTCGTGAAAAAAGTATCCGTTCAGGTTACACAGGGCGAAATTGTCGGCCTTCTGGGACCTAACGGAGCAGGGAAGACCACGACATTTTACATGATAGTTGGTATGATAAAGCCCGAAAGCGGCAAGGTGTTTCTGGATTCTGAGAATATAACACAAATGCCGATGTATAAAAGGGCGAGGCTTGGAATAGGGTACCTGCCCCAGGAAGCTTCAATATTCCGCCGCCTCAGCGTCGAGGAAAACCTGATGGCAGTGCTCCAGGTGATGGACTTGTCCTCTAAGGAAAGAAAAGAACGCTGCAATCAGCTTCTTGAGGACTTAAATATCACTCATATCCGTAAGAGCCTTGGCTTTCAGCTCAGCGGAGGGGAAAGAAGAAGAACTGAAATTGCACGAGCCCTTGCAACAAATCCA
This sequence comes from Ignavibacteria bacterium, assembly GCA_025612375.1. NCBI lineage: Bacteria > Pseudomonadati > Ignavibacteriota > Ignavibacteria > Ignavibacteria bacterium. Next base: position 9,035 of record JAAXKN010000034.1, on the reverse strand, counting down.
AAATTTATCCTTTTGGATGAGCCTTTTGCGGGAGTTGATCCTATTGCAGTTGAAGACATCATGAATATTGTTGCCAACCTTAAAAACCGGGGTATAGGTATACTGATTACAGACCATAACGTTCACGAGACACTGAGCATTGTGGATAAAGCTTACATCCTTATTAGCGGCAACATTTTCAAATACGGAACGGCAGAAGTCCTGGCTGAGGATGCCGACGTAAGAAAGCTTTATTTGGGAGAAAAGTTCAAACTGGACAGATATTAAGGGATATAAAAAAAGCATGCTGCAGATGCAGCATGCTTAAAACTTTCAAAACATTTCTAAAAATTTTACTTCTTAAACTCACGGATTATCTTATCAATAGTATCTTTTGTCATGCCGCTGCCGTAAACGGCGCCTTCAGTTTTCTTTTCCGAAAAATCCGGCTTTTTTGTCTCAGCCGTAAAGGTGAGTCCGGGGTTGCCGGCGCGTGCCCGCAGGCGTTCCTCTATCTGCTGCATGAAGCTTTGAGAACTTCCGGCAGCGGAGCCGTATGAAGAAACGCTGTTACCCTGATTGATGGGGTTTACCTCAAAGGCCAGGGTTTTAATATTCATCAGATGTTTGGCCGTAACGTTCTCGGATACTATTGAGCCTCCCCAAGTTCCGGGGCCAAGTGTAAGCGAAGGAGCAAGTCCTGTAGTATATCCCACAGCGCCAAGAGAGTTAACTGTATTGACCAAAATCCTGAAGGCCGGTTTTTCAAGAGCAAACTTCATGATTATGTCGTTGTCGCCTGAGTGTATAGACATTGAATGGCCGACGCCGCCGAAATTGAGTATATCAATACATTTATGGCAGCCTTCCAGCCAGCCGTCAACTGTGTAAAGGGCAAGTATCGGGGAAAGCTTTTCCATCGAAAGGGGTTCGTCTTTTCCGACTTTTGTAATTTCAGCTACAAGAACTCTCGTGGTCTCAGGGACAGAAAATCCTGCGTACTTGGCAATCCACGGTGCCGGCATTCCAACGATATCAGGGTTTATTCTTCCTTCTTTTGCTATTGCGCGCGAGAGCATTGTTTTTTCTTCGCCTGAAACAAAGTAGCCGCCCTGGGCTTTTACTTCTTCAATTACTTTGTCGTAAAGAGGCCTGTCAACAATCATTGCCTGTTCTGAAGAGCAGAGTGTGCCGTTGTCAAACGTAGTTCCAAAAATTATATCAGCAACTGCTTTCTTGTAATTTGCAGTGCGCTCAATAAAGGCCGGAACGTTTCCCGGGCCAACCCCGTATGCGGGTTTCCCGGCGCTGTAGGCGGCTTTAACCATCGGTGTGCTTCCGGTGGCAAGGATTACGGCAACGTTTTTATCTTTCATTAAAGCTTCAGTGCCTTCAACCGTGGGGACGGTCATGCACTGCATAAGCCCTTTGGGTGCGCCTGCTTTTTCGGCTGCATCGGAAAGTACTCTTAAAGCCTCCCGGGTGCAGTTTGCAGTTCTTGGGTGAGGGCTGCAGACAATTGCATTACGGCATTTTAAGGAAATAAGCGACTTAAACATTGCTGTTGAAGTGGGGTTTGTTGAAGGCACAAGGGCAGCAACAACTCCCATAGGTTCGGCAATTTTTACGAGTTTGCCGTTCATCTCGCTTGAAATAACGCCTACGGTCTTAAGATCCTTAATGTATTCGTAAACGGCTTTCGTTCCGAATTCGTTTTTGATTTTCTTGTCAGTCCACTTGCCGAAGCCGCTTTCCTCGCAGGCCATTTTAGCCAGGCGTTCTGCTTCTTTGAAGCCGGCCTCAGCCATTGCCTTGATTATCTTGTCTACCTGTTCCTGGCTATAATGCTTGAATTCCAGCTGTGCTTCTTTAGCCTTCCTGGCTAAATCCCTGGCTTCCTGAATTGACTGAAGATCTTTGTCTAGATTCATATGGTTACCCTAAAATCTTATTCCGGATCCTAATGAATTAATTCAAATTTATTGTCCAAAATAAAAAATATTCTTTTTTAATCAAATTAAATTATGGAGTGAAAAAAGAGGAGAAAATTTAACATGCCTGAGGTGATTAGCCGGGCTTTCCGAGAAGGCCGCAGCCAATCACCTCAAGAACAGGGGGAGTTTAATGGCTGAATGATTGATAACTGAATCTTTAATTGCTGAATGTCTAATAGCTGAATGAACTGCTGTCTTCAATGGTTTCCTCATAGGCTTTCCTGTCCTCAAGCTTGTCGTCGTAAGTCCTGCTGTCGCCCTGAAGCCTGTAGACTTCTTCTTTTGGAATAATGTAGTAATCGCCCACTTTTTCAACGTCGTGTATAATGTGAAGCCAGACATAAAGGTTTATCTGGCCTATGCTTTTGCCCAGGATAAGTGCTGCTTCCTCAACGCTTAAATATTTTTCGCTTTTCTTTATGAACATAATCACCTCTGATTGATAACCATTGGACAATTAATTTTAGAGGAAAAGCTTCAAAAATAGGGCCACCGTGAAATTTATGCCGAAACCCGGGACTAAAACCTATTAATGTAAATCTTACAGGTAAGATTTACTGAAGGATTTACTGGAAAATTTCCTTCAGTCTCGAGTACCCGCTCTTGCTTACCGGGAGGAATTTACCGCCTGAGGTCTGAACGCGGTAGGTCTCTTTTTCAAAGAGCTCTATCTGTTTTATTTCAGACAGGCGCACGAGGAAGGAGCGGTGTATCCTTATGAACTCCTCGGGATTAAGGTGGTCTTCAAAGAATTTCATCGTTTTCTGCTTCAGGAACCGGCCTTCAGCAGTATTAATCATTACATAGTCATCCTGGGCCTCAATAAAAGAAATTTTATCTGCCGGAATGATGTGTATCCTGGGGCCGTTTTTGACGACTACTCTTTCCAGGAATTCTTTCTTTTTATCCATCTGTTCAAAAACGTTTCCCAGGGTTTCCTCGTTTCTCTTTTTATCGGCAAGGAAGAAAGAAGCTTTGCTTATCGCCTCGGAAAACCTTTCTTCTGAAAAAGGCTTCAGCAGGTAGTCTGCCGCATTTGCCTCGAAGGCTTTCAGCGCGTACTGGTCGTAGGCAGTTGTAAAAATTACCACAGGGAGCTCTTCTAAAAGTTCAAGCATCTCAAATCCGTTGATTTTCGGCATCTGGACGTCAAGAAAAATGAGGTCGGGCTTAAATTCATTTATTGCCTTAATTCCCTGGAACCCGTTATCGCATTCAGCGGCAATTTCAATTTCCGGGAAATTTTTCAGATACGCCTTTACGATTTCTCTGGCAAGGGGTTCGTCATCAATTATGACTGTATTTATTTTACTCATGGTTTTTAAGATTCTCCCAAAGGAATAAATATATTTACCTTAAAAATGCCATCCCTGTTATCTACAACGAGTAAATTATCCTGATGGTAAACTAAGGAGAGCCTGTTTAGTATATTCTTCAATCCTATTTTTTCCCCTGACGGGGATACGGCCTCCTGGTCGTAGTTGTTTTCAACCGAGATTTTCAGATAATTATTCTCTTTTTGGCAGCTTAACTTAATTATAACCTTCTCAAGGCTTTCATATACGCCGTATTTTATCGCATTCTCTAAAAGAGGCTGAAGAATCATTGGCGGGATCATTACTCCGCTTGAGGAGGAAGCGAGCTCTTCAACATACTCAAATTTACTTCCAAACCTCACTTTTTCAATATCGAGATAAAGCCTTACATTTTTAATCTCTTCTGAAAGATTATGGAACTGTTTTTCACTTTCCGAGAGCGTCATTCTCATATACTCGGAAAGCTTTATTGTCATTTCCCTCGCCTTTGATGGATCCGTCAGCGTAAGTGAGCTTATGGAATTAAGGCTGTTAAACAGGAAGTGGGGATTGATCTGATACTTTAAGGATTTCAGCTCGGCTTCCCGGGCATAGCTTTTGAGCTCTGACTCCTTTATTAGCTTTTCATTGTAGCTGTTGTAAAAAATGTAAAGGTAATAAAATGAGGCAATTATAACATATAACATAACACCTATAAGAATTCTCCATCCTGCAGTCCGCATAAGGAAGCTGTCAAGTTCCCTTCCGGGATTTAATACTACTAGCAAAATAAGGGCAGACAACCCAAGCCATAAAACCGAAGTGGAAAGAGCTGCCAGTACGTGCTGAAGGGCGAAGCGGGAACTGCTGCGGTTTTCTATGGAAAGAAACTTAACAGGGTACCACAATCCCAGGCCCAGGCCCATGTAGACTATGTTAAAGACAATGCTGTCTGAAATTGAATCCTTAAGGCTCAGGCTTGCTGAATTGTAAAGAAATAATATATGGATAACGCCAACCGTTATCCATATAAACAGGTAAAAGAGAAAGTTTCTTAGTATGAGAAGCGGATTACTCATAATTATGCGGTTTTAATTTCCCCGCCGCCAAAGAGCAGGAGCCCTCTTATGACCAGCTTTCTGTCGTCTGAATATGTAATGCTGGGATCTTTTCTTCTTTCGTCTGAAAAGCCGCCTAAAATCGGGGTCGCCTCAACGACCACCTTCCAGTCCCTGGGAATAAAAAGCGTGGTTCCGCCGAAGATTGCCGTTACTTCAAGAATGTTATTTCCGGGAGCCAGTTTACAGTTATAAAGGTCTATTTCCGAGCCCCCGAAGATTGAAGTTATTCTGCCGCCCTGAAAATTTTCTGAAGTAACAGATTTTTTTATGCCGCTGAAGACAGCTGTTTCATCGAGGAAGTCTTCGCTTGCTGAGTTAGCTCCTCTGTCAAATCTCTGCTTGAAGTGTTCATTTACATGGTCTGCAATCTTCTCGGCAGCATGGTCCCTGAATCTTCTGTGCGGGCGGCCGACGCCAAGCAAAATGTATACGCCGAGTATTATCAGCAGTACAGGCCATATGGTCCAGATGTCGTAATCATAATGGTGTGATGCCCAGAATAGAACTCCGAGAATGGTCAGTATGGAGCCTCCCCTGAAATTCCCGTTTGCCATTAAAATAATGCCTATTAAAATCAGGATTCCCTGCGGGAAGTAAGTGAATTCCCTTAAAGGGAACATCAGCATGTCCAGGTTGGCTAAAAGCAAAAGGACGCCTATAACAATAATTACAGCGCCAAGAAAAAGTGTTCTTCCGGATCTTCTTCTAATCTCACTCATTGTAATTCCTCTTTGATTATTTTATCTACTACAAAAATAACATCAAAGAAACATTTCCAAAGACATAATCGGTGAAAAAAAGAAATTTACCGGTAAACTGAAAAAAGGCGCAAGTGACTTAGAATTTCTTAAAAGATACCGTAAAGGTAGAGCCTACTCCTTTTTCTGACTGCACATAAATTTCGGCCTCATTTAGTTCTGCATATTTTTTCACAAGTGCCAGGCCAAGGCCGTTTCCGTCAAAGCGCCTTGTATAGCCCGTTTCCTCCTGCGAAAAAGGGGAAAAAAGGTGAGGAATGTACTCTTTCAGAATCCCGATACCGGTATCCTTAACGTCCACGCAAACGCTGCCGTTGCGGTTATAAAGATTTACATCAATTTTTCCCGAGGGGGTGAACTTGATGGCATTGCCGATAATGTTTTCAAATATCTGGTCTACCGTATATTTGTCGCCAATTATGCTGCTTTTTGCGGCATTATTGTTAAAAGAAAGCTCAAGCCCCTTGCGCTCGGCAATAACTGAAAATTCCTGCTGAAGCCCCAGGATTTCTTCGGACAGGTCGAGTTCTGCATATTTGCACTCAATGTTGCCTGTCTGCACCTGCGACATATTAAGTATGAGGTCGATTGTACGGATAAGCCTTTTACCCCCATTATCAACTGTTTCAAAGAACAGCGGCAGGTCCTCAAAATTTCTACTCTCAACATCTTCTTTAATAAGCGAAATATAGCTTAGAATTGTATTAAGGGGAGTTCTGATCTCATGCGACATCTGTGTAAGGAAGTCAGTCTTCAGCCTGTCTGAACGCTCGGCAAGCTGCTTTGCCTTAATGAGCTCATCTTCATAGGAGTTCTGCAGCATTGCAGCCCCAATCATATCGCCGGCTGTCTTCAGGGCTTCAGTCTCAGCAAACGACCAATCCCTTATTTCCAGACAGTCGTCAAATCCAATGAAACCCCACCAGTTTTTCCCGACGAAAATTGGAACGATTACCAGAGATTTGATATCCTGTGCTTCGATTAAGGGCTTTCCTTCCGGGGCCATAGTTTCCAGATTGCTGATAGAAACTTCATTCCTGCGTAAAGCACTGACTTCAGAATCAGTAAATACATTACTGTAAGGCAGTTCCTGAAGTATGGGGTTATCAATCTGGGGGGGAATCCCCTCGGCTGTCCACTCATAAAGCTGCTGCATTAAAAGCAAGCCTTCCTCATCAGTTTTATTCCTGAATATGTATACGCGGCTTACCTGTGCTGCCTCACCAAGTCTTTTGAGCACCTGGTCAATGTTTTCATCCCATCTGGAAGATTTCAGGAACATCTCAGCCTGAAAGCTTATTGCCTTCAAAATTTCATCCTGGCGCTGAAGCATTATTTCTGAAAGCTTTCTTTTCGTAATATCCTGCAGTACTCCAACAGAGCCGATGAGTTCACCTGACTTTTCGCGCCATGCAAAGGAATGATCACTGACCCAGATAAGTTCGCCGTTTTTCCGGCAGATCAGGTAATCTGCCTGATATTCTTTAAAACCTGAGTCAGTTCTTAGCTTTTTTACCTCTTCTGCATTCGACTGGCTGTGAAATTCCCTCTTTTTAATGATCCCAGCAAGGCCGATCTGGTTTATCTCTTCAAATGTGTAGCCCGTCAGGTTGCTTATAGCGGGGCTCAGATAATCGTAGGTTAAAGTAGCGTATCTTAAGCGGTAGAGGACATCCTTTGTGGTTTCTGCCAGGACGCGCAGATTGTCTTCCGTTTCAGTAAGAGAACGCTCAATGGATTTCCTTTCTTCAATCTCATTTTTCAAAAGCTGATTTGTCACAAGAAGTTCATTTGTCCTTTGAACCACCCTTTCTTCCAGCTCAATGTGTGCACGCTTAAGTTCAGATTCAGCAAGTCGCCTGTGCCTGATTCCGTACTCAAGGTCTTTCCTCTGTTTTATAAAGCTGGTTAAAAAGTTTGCAAACTCCCCGAATTCGGATTTTTCTTCTAAAAGAGGCAGAATTAAAGACAGATTTTCATTCTGAAAGCTTTTATAGAGATTATTGACCGGGACGGCAACCCACTTCCACAAAAGTACTGAAACAACTGAAAAGACCAGTGCCTCAAGAGCAATCAGCAGGTATAAATCCAAAAATGATATAACTGCAAGCGCATTTAAGAAAAAAATCAAAGCTAAGATAACAGAGATCTTGGTACGGATTTTTATCATGAAAGAAATTCCAAAGCTATCGTAAAAAAGCTATCTTTTTAAATGATTTAACTAATTAACCTCAGGAATCAACATGGAATCCTGCCTGCTCAATAGGATCAAATACAAGCTGAGTCTCACATACATCCCCTTTTTTTGTCGATTTTAAAGAGGGTGTTCCGAATCATTACATATTATCGCTTAACCGGGCAATAAATTAAGCGGTTATATCCGTTAAAACGTATTTAACCGCGAATATATGGAAATTTTCCTAATTAATCCTCAGTGTTTTCAATTAATAACTCAAGGCCCTCACTGGCCGGAAGAGCCTGTACGTCCTTTAATTTCCTCTCAATTCTCCTTGATGCCACTGAGGCATTTTCAATTGTGTTGCTTGCCTCCTGCAGCTTTTTCCGGGTTTTGTCCAGAATGGTGCCGAAATTACTGAATTCAGTTTTAACCATCCCGAGCAGGTTCCAGACCTCGCTGGAACGCTTCTCAATTGCGAGTGTTCTGAATCCCATCTGAAGGCTGTTTAATATTGCCGTCAGTGTCGTAGGCCCTGCAACTATTACGCGGAATTCATTCTGAATCTTCTCTGTCAGGCCGGGACGCCTTAATATTTCTGCATAAAGGCCCTCTACGGGCAGAAAAAGTATTGCAAAGTCTGTTGTGTTCGGGGGATCGAGGTACTTTTCCTTTATGTCCCGGGCTTCAGATTTTATCCTGTTCTCCAGGGCTTTGGCGCTTTCTTCAACAAAAGCCGTTTCTGCTGAATCCTGTGCCTCACAGAGCCTCTGGTAGTCTTCAAGAGGGAATTTGGCATCTATAGGAAGCCATAGTGCTTCTTCCGGAGAGTTGCCGCGCCCGGGCATTTTTACGGCATACTCCACGATGCAGGAGCTGTTCTTTTTTGTGGCAACATTTTTCGAATACTGCTCCGGCGAAAGTATCTGTTCAATAAGGCTGCCAAGCTGTACTTCCCCCCAGGTGCCCCGGGTTTTGATATTTGAAAGTACACGCTTCAGGTCGCCAACCCCGTTTGCCAGGCTCTGCATTTCACCAAGCCCGCGGTGCACCATTTCAAGGCGTTCACTTACCAGACGGAAAGAATCGCCCAGCCTTTTTTCCAAGGTGGACTGCAGTTTCTCATCCACAGTTAGACGCATTTCTTCCAGCTTTTGTGAATTGCTGGTCTGAAGTTCCCCAAGCTTTTCCTGCACTTTTTCTTTTAGCTCTTCGAATTTCTTTTCGTTTGTCTGCGTCAGTGCCGCAATCTTTTCGTCAACTGTTTTCGAAAGGGAAACTAAGTTTCCACTGAAAATGTCGAGCTGCGACTTCTGGAGTTTTGATAAGTCTACCATCCGCTTAAGAAGGGAGTCTTCCAGGAGCCTGAAAATGTTGTTTAATTCCGTTCTAAGCTGAACTGACTGATTATTTGCCTCAGAACGGCTGGAAGAAAATTCGGCCCTGATTTCCTTTTCTGTCCTGCTGAAGCCTTCAGAGAGCATCCCCCTGAGTTCATCTGGCAGCTTGCTTGAAGTCTCATGCGCGCTGTTTTTCCATATCCTAACGGTAAGGAGCAGAATTACCGTCAGCATAAACAGTATTATAAAAAGCAGCAGTTCCTGCATATATTTACTCCTTGAGGCCGGTTCTGTAATTATTAATTTATTTCATACGTAACTTAGGCAAAAATAATATTTGTATTTATTTTCATAAAGAAAAAATTTACAATA
>JAAXKN010000033.1:39500-47575 GCA_025612375.1 Ignavibacteria bacterium | reverse complement strand
TGATGGATAAAGTAACCCTTTCGGAAGATGGATTGACAAAGCAAATTATGCTGCAGAAGTAATGTCTTTGAAATTTATCACAAATTTACTTCGCTTCTAAGTTTAAGAAACTCAATTCTATAAATTTTCTTTGATTGTTTATTTAGTTTGAATTCTACATATGTCCTCCTGAAATATTTTTTGTTCTGATGGTTATGAGTGTCACATGCTTCTAATGTGAATTAAAGAGCAATTCCCCGGATATTGGTCCCGTTTTCGCTTCTTTTATTAATTTTAAGGCAAGGCGCTATGACGTTTTTCTCATTCATAATACTCATTTCGACAATTGTATTATCTTCCAACAAACCACCCATCTGACACTGCGGATAAACCCGTTATCTTGACTATTTGTTTTTAATAATGTTTCAAGCGGGTACAAGACTTAGGTTAAACCTTGCTGCCTGCTTCTTCAATGACTCGAGCCTTTTCCTGTCATAATTTTCCTGGTACTTCTTTAGTACCTGTTCAACAAATATGATCCCTTTTGTCATTATGTTGTAGAACATCACGGCCAGCTTTCTTGCCGTGGCCTTGTTGGCAACCTTACCTCCGTGTTTTGATTTTTTTCTCCAGTAGAAGCCTCCTAAAGCCGTATCCTTGCTTTTAGCAACGCCCCGGGCTGCGAGTCTGAAGAGCTGTCCTGCCCTGGTGTTTATCTTTCCCTTAAAGCGCCTTTTCCCTTTGCCTGAACGGTTCTGCGGAGGTACAACTCCGAGCCAGGAAGTAAAATGCTTCTCTGTCTTCCATGCGGATTTAAGGTCAGTTCCCAGTTCACTTATGAGCTGAAGAAACAGGCTGTCGCTTATTCCGACCATCTTCTCGGCATCACGTCCTCCGGTCAGCCTCAGTATGTGGCGGTGAAGCTGATCAATTTCGACTTTGTTAGGACTCCCGGGATTGCGCTTACCAGGCTTAGACGTATCAGGACTGATGTCATCTTTATCCTTTGTCATCTCTATGAGGAGCTTTTCGATCTCTTTGTCGCATTCTTTTAGCTGAGACTGATAGAACTCCCATGACCTGAGTGCCTGTTTTAAGAGGAAGAGGTGTTCTTCCTTGTAGCTGCCCCTTAAGGCCTTAAGCACTTCATCTTTCTTTTTGTCCCTTACCGAACGGTCACAGAGCTTCAGAAGCTCCTCTTCATTTCTTTGACCATCCAGTATGGCCCTTATTATATTGAGCCCGCTTACACCCATAATATTGCTTAGTACACTCGTGAGCTTTATGTTCATTAACTCAAGTGCCTTCTGTATGTGCTGTATGTGCTGGCTTCCCATGCGTACGTTGTCATCCCTCAGCCTCATATAGCTCCTCAGGGCCCTGATCTTTTCATCCGGAATGAAGCTCTTCCTCAAGAGCCCGTAGCTGTGGAGTGTCCTTAACCACTGGCAGTCCAGAACGTCAGTCTTTCTTCCGGGAACATTCTTTACGTGCCGCCCGTTGACTACATAGACCTCAAGACCCGCCTCTTCAAGCATCTCATGGAATGCTATCCAGTAGACACCCGTAGCTTCCATGACAACTGAGGTGACCTCTTTTTCCTTCAGGTACTCAATTGCCTGAATGTAGCTTTCCGTAAAGGTACGGAAACTCTTTACCTCATCGTCTTTTGTTGTGGAGATGAATATTGTCTCACTTCCTACGTCAATTCCCGCCACATTGGATTTTACTTCCTTCAGCTTCCCGGATTCTGCTCTATCCTGGGAGCTGTTTTCTTTAGATGTGTTCTTTTCGGATCTAATCTTCTTCATCTTTAACTCTATTCTTTTCATAAAATATCAATACAAAGCCCGAAGGTGGATATATACGTATATACTTCCAAGCGGGATATTCAAGCAAATAGCTGAATTCACCAATTAATTTGCCACAAGCTTCGGAACAAGTCTACAGAACGGGTAAATGCTTCACCAAGAAAAAGACTGTCACTTGCTTTATATCTTTTCAAATGCAAATTTAAGGTTTGTTTTCCTCATTTGTAAAAGGTTCCTCCTTTTATCACCGTCTACTGACAAGTCGTACCTCCGGAACTCTAAATCGAATTAAAGTTAGTTCTAGGCCAATAAGCTTTTAATATATGACCGGTTTCTTTCACCCTCCAGCCGTCTTTCAAAATTTTACCATTTTATTTTAGAAATAATATTCATTGAATATAAATAATGTGTAAATCTCAAAAGTAAGGGGATATATGGAGCAGGAAGGCAGACAGAGAGTTGTAATTGAAAACGTAAAGCCGAATATAAATTGCGGTGCCTACCCAATAAAAAGAGTAATAGGAGAAAAAGTCGTTGTAACGGCTGATATCTTTGCCGACGGCCACGATACCATTGCGGCCGAAATCCTTTACAGGAATTCAGGCAGCAAAGAATGGAAAACCTCTCCCATGAAGTTCGTCGATAATGACCTCTGGGATGGATCTTTCAGGGTTGAAGAAGAAGGCTCCTGCTTTTTTACCGTAAGGGGCTGGGTCGACCACTTCACCACATGGCAGAAGGACCTGGTTAAACGCATTGATGCCGCGCAGGATGTAAGCGTGGAACTCATGATAGGTGCCGATATGATCGATTTGAATGCACAGCAGGCAAATGGCGAGGACAAGAAAAAACTCCTCAGTTTCTCTGAAAAGATCCGCAGCGGAAATGCCGAGCTGGCTTTTGACACCGAGCTTTCTTTACTCATGCAGCTTAATACCGATAAATCAACTGCATCTGTTTTTCAGCAGGAATATGAAGCCTGGGTGGAAAGACACCGTGCACTTTTCAGTGCCTGGTATGAACTCTTCCCCCGCTCGGCAAACACTAAACCGGGCCGCCATGGAACGTTTAAGGACGTTGTAAACCTTCTTCCCGATATCCACGACATGGGTTTTGATATTATATACCTTCCCCCCATTCACCCGATCGGAATTACAAACAGAAAAGGGAAGAACAATTCCACTGAGGCCGGGCCTGAAGACCCCGGAAGCCCCTGGGCCATCGGCTCAAAAGAAGGGGGGCATAAAGCTATTCATCCGGAGCTTGGAACAATGGCTGACTTTACAGATCTGATAGCAAAAGCAAAAGACTTCGGAATTGAAATTGCGCTGGATATTGCCTACCAATGCTCTCCCGACCACCCTTATGTAAAGGAGCATCCCGAATGGTTCAAATGGCGCCCCGACGGAACTGTGCAGTATGCCGAGAACCCTCCTAAAAAATACCAGGACGTACTTCCCATAAACTTTGAGACGGAGAACTGGAAGAAACTATGGGATGAATTAAAAAGCATATTTCTTTTCTGGATAGATAAAGGCGTTAAAATATTCCGCGTGGATAACCCTCATACAAAACCTTTCGGATTCTGGGAATGGGTAATTAAGGACATAAAAAAAGAATATCCTGAAACTATTTTTCTGGCCGAAGCCTTTACACGTCCCAAGGTAATGTACCGCCTGGCTAAAGCGGGCTTTACACAGTCTTATACCTATTTTACATGGCGGAATACCAAGGATGAATTTAAGGAATATTTAACCGAACTGACAAAGCGGGATGCAAGAGAGTTCTACCGCCCGAATTTCTGGACCAATACGCCCGACATACTCCCGGAAAACCTCCAGTTCGGAGGCCGCGCAGCCTTTATATCGCGCTTTGTCCTGGCGGCTACACTTTCCTCAAACTACGGCATATACGGACCTGCGTACGAAGTATGCAACATTACCGGGATTGAGGAGAAAGAAGAATACATGAACTCAGAGAAGTATGAAATTAAATTCTGGGACAGGGATAAGCCGGGGAATATAAAAGACGTAATTAAAAAAGTAAATATAATACGGAAAGAAAACGCTGCCCTTCAGACGACATATAATATTGAATTCTATGATTCCGATAACCGCTACCTTCTTTGCTACGGGAAGGTGTCGGAAGATAAATCGAACATAATTGTAGTTGTTGTAAACCTTAACTTTTTCCACAAGCAGTCAGGCTCGGTTAAAATTCCGATTAAAAAACTTGGCATTCCTGAAAAGCAGTCGTACCTCGTGCATGAGCTCCTTTCCGGCAAAAGGCTGATGTGGCAGGGAAGTGAGAATTTTGTGGAACTCGACCCGGAGACTTCTCCGGCAAACATTTTTAAGATATATAAAAGATTAAGACGCGAAGATGATTTTGATTATTTCATGTAGATTGGTGAGGAGAATATGAGTGCCGATAGCCAGAAAATTTCAGTTGATCCCTTATGGTATAAAGATGCCGTTATTTATGAACTTCATATCAGATCCTTTTATGACAGTAATAGCGACGGCATAGGAGATATAAACGGGCTTATAGAGAAACTAAACTACCTGGAAAGCCTCGGGGTTACCGCACTCTGGCTCCTGCCCTTTTATCCATCCCCGCTGCGTGACGACGGTTACGACATAGAGGACTTTTATAACGTACATCCCGACTATGGAACACTCCGCGATTTTAAGAGGCTCCTGAAGGAAGCCCATAAAAGAGGCATGCGCATAATTACCGAACTGGTTATTAATCATACTTCCGATGAGCATAAGTGGTTTCAGAAGGCAAGAGCGTCAAAACCGGATAGCCCGTGGAGAAATTATTACGTCTGGAGCGATACGACGGATAAGTACACAGAGGCAAGGGTTATCTTTAAGGATTATGAAACTTCAAACTGGGCGTGGGATCCTTTGGCCCGCGCTTATTACTTCCACCGCTTTTATTCATACCAGCCCGACTTAAACTATGACAACCCGAAGGTCCGGGAAGAAATATTAAACATAGTAGACTACTGGTTTGAAATGGGTGTTGACGGAATCCTCCTCGATGGCATATCATACCTTTATGAGCGTGAAGGAACCAGCTGCGAGAACCTTCCGGAATCGCACGGTTTCCTGAAGGAATTAAGGCAGCACGTGGACGAAAAATTTACCGGCAAGGTGCTTCTGGCCGGAGTAAACCAGTGGCCGGATGACGCTGCTGAATATTTCGGCAATGGGGACGAATGCAATATGGCTTTTCACCTTGCCGTTATGCCCCGCATATTTATGGCGCAGAGAATGGAGGATAATTTCCCCGTTATTAACATCCTGCAGCAGACGCCTGAAATACCTGAAACATCCCAGTGGGTGACGTTCCTGAGGAACCATGATGAACTGACCCTGGAGATGGTTACAGATGAAGAGCGTGACTTTATGTACAGGACTTATGCGCAGGATCCAAGGGCAAGGCTTAACCTTGGAATAAGGCGGCGCCTGGCCCCACTTCTTGGCAATAACAGAAGAAAAATTGAACTGTCCAACATACTCCTTTTTTCACTTCAGGGTACGCCTGTTATTTATTACGGCGATGAAATAGGAATGGGGGACAATTATTATCTGGGCGGCAGAAGCGGCATGCGTACTCCAATGCAGTGGAATGCGGAGAGGAATGCCGGGTTTTCAAATGCCGCTCCTCAAAGGCTTTACCTTCCCGTGGTAATTGATGCGGAATACATGTATCAGTCTGTTAACGTTCAGCTGCAGGAACAAAATACGTCCTCAATGCTCTGGTGGATGAAAAGAGTAATTGCAATGAGAAAGCAGTTTAAGGCACTGGGGCGCGGCAGCCTTAAGTTTATAGAGTCCGGCAACCCTAAAGTCATAACTTTTATCCGGCAGTATGAAGAGGAGATAATACTTATAGTCATAAATTTATCCCGTTTTGCACAGGTAATTAAACCGGAGCTGCCTGACTATAACAAATATGTTCCTCAGGAAATCTTCAGCCGGAATATCTTCCCGGTTATTGAGGAAGGGCCTTATGTTTTAACACTAGGAAGTTATGACAGCTACTGGTTCCAGCTTGAAAAGAAAAAAGATGAAGAGGAAGAAGCCGGTGATGCAACGCTTTCGGAAATAAGAGTCAAAAAACAATGGAAGGAAATATTTGAAGGGGACGCTAAAGTATACCTGGAAAGGAAAGTTCTTCCCGTTTATATAAAAACCTGCAGGTGGTATGGCGGAAAAGCCAGGCAGATGCAGAGCATATCAGTAAAAGAAAATATCCCAATCCCTGTTAACGGAACTAATGCATATCTCATAATTATACAGGTCAATTATGCCGCAGGCGCGCCGGAAAACTACGTGCTGACGGTTTCCTATATCAGGGAAAAAGAAGCGGAGAAAATGATTAAAGACAATCCGCAAAGCATCATTTCGCGCATTAAGGTTGGGGAGGAAAGGGGATTTATATTTGACGCAATTTACAGCGGGGAGGTCCGCAGCCAGTTCCTCCAGATGATACAGAAAAAGAGGAGGATTAAAGGCGGCGGCGGGGTGCTCTTGGCCGAGAGAAGCAAAAAATTTAATAAGCTTTCAGGCACCACTGAACTTCCAGGGCACTCGCGCGTGTTAAAAGCTGAACAAAGCAACTCCTCGGTTTTATACGGCGAGACTTTCTTCCTGAAATTCTACAGGCATGTGGAAGAGGGGATAAACCCCGACGCGGAAATGATCCGTTTTTTAAGCGAGGTTAAAAATTTTGAAAATGTTCCTCCTTATGCCGGAAGCCTTGAATACAATTCCTCCGGCTCGGAGCCGCATGTACTTGCACTCCTGCAGAAATTTACCTTTAACCAGGGGGATGCCTGGACGGTTACGCTGGACGCCGTAGGGCGCTATTTTGAAAGGGTAATGTCACAGAAACCTAAGCCTCAAAACTTCGATATGAATCTTGAAAATATCTTTGACGTCAGGTTTCAGGATATGCCGGAGGTATTGCAGAATTTAATAGGGGCAAGTTTCTTTGAAAAAGCAAGTCTCCTTGGAAAAAGAACGGGGCAGATGCATGCTGCTTTATCGGCCTCTGAGAATCCCGACTTTGCGCCGGAGCCTTTGACAATGCATTATCAAAAATCTCTCTATCAGACACTGCAGACCAATACACGAAGAGGAATGGAGTTCCTGCGGGGGAGCCTGAAATCACTTCCGCCTGATAAGAGAAAGGAAGCCGAAAAAATATTATCGCTGGAAGATAGAATACTGGAATACTGCAAAGGTATTCTTAATAAAAAAATATCCGCAAAGAAAATAAGGATACATGGTGATTATCATCTGGGGCAGGTATTAAATACGGGCGATGATTTTATGATTATTGATTTTGAAGGCGAGCCCGTGCGCTCTCCCGGTGAAAGAAGGTTAAAATATACTGCAATGCGCGACGTTGCAGGAATGGTGCGATCACTGCACTACGCGGTTTACAGTGTATTTTTCCAGCGTTCGAAAATGCACGGTGAAGAAGCTTCTCTTTTGCAGCCCTGGATTGAACCCTGGTATTACTATATTACCGGGGCATTTTTAAGCGCATACCTGGAAGCCACAAAAGGATACGATATAGTGCCGGAGAAAAGGGATGAATTAAATATTCTTTTAACTTTATTCCTGATTGATAAATCCATTTATGAAGTGGGTTATGAATTAAACAACAGGCCCGACTGGGTTGTTATTCCCATGCAGGGTATACGGATGATCACGAAAGGGTTTTCGGATTAAAAAAGAGGCGCCCAATGGGCGCCTTTAATATTTAGCTTACTTCTATTTCCACATCCTGTTTAGGCTTGGGCGGCCTTTCGTAAAGAACGGTGAGGTCCTTATAAAAAGGAGCCACTTCGTAGGGCACCTGATCCCACGTAAAGCGCCACGTCCAGTTGCCGCCAAGGCGTCCGGGATAGTTCATCCTGGCCTCACTTCCAAGGTTCAGTATGTCCTGCATCGGAATTACAACCATGTCGGCAACCGAGGCATAAGCAGCCTTGATGAGCGCGTGAGTTATATAATCCACGCTGCCGTAATAGTTAATATACTTTTGCGTAAAATCATATATATCGCTGCTCTTGTCCTTAGAGGCCTTCTCGAAGAATCCCCTCGTTGTATCGTTGTCGTGTGAGCCGGTGTGGACTACGCTGTTCTTTATTATATTGTGCGGGAGGAATCTTGTCTCCTGCCCTGTACCGAAGGCAAACTGGAGCACCTTAATGCCGGGGAAGTTGAACTGGTCCCTCAGCTTTTCAACCGACTTTGTAAT
>JAAXKN010000033.1:0-39400 GCA_025612375.1 Ignavibacteria bacterium | reverse complement strand
CCGGTTTCGCTGAAATAGTCAGGCGGAACGCCGGCTACAGTAAGCAGCTTTCCTTTTCTGTCTACAGAGAACTGCGTCTTGTTTGCCCAGAGGTCCACGCTGTCGTATGCAATAAAGATCGGCAGGTCGCCAATTATCTTTATCCCTCTTTCGTGCGCATAGTCCCTAAGCTCAATCCATTGCCTGAAGAAGAAGAACTGTATGAATTTATAGAACGTTACCTCCTGCTCGAGCTTTGCCGTCCATTCCTTTATTGCAGCTCTTTTTCTGAATGCTATATCCTCGGGCCACTCTGCCCATACGCGTCCCTTATGGTAATCCTTAACGGCCATAAAGAGGGCATAATCATCCAGCCAGCCTTTGTGTGCTTTTGAGAACTGGGTAAACTCTTTCTCCAGATCATCATGGCGCGATTTGGAGAAGTTCTTAAACGCCTTTCTCAGAAGCGAGTATTTGTAGTCAATTACCCGGCCGAAATCGATCTCACGGGGATTGAATTCGGGGATATCCTGCAGATCCTTGCCCTGCAGAAGGCCGTCCTGAACCAGCAGGTCGGGGCTTACAAGAAGCGGATTGCCTGCAAAGGCGCTGAAGGTCTGGTAGGGCGAGTCGCCATATCCCGTTGGGCCCAGAGGGAATACCTGCCAGAGCTTCTGCCCGGCTGCCTCAAGGAAGTTAATGAAATTGTAGGCCTCGTAACCAAGGTCTCCTATTCCGAAACGCCCCGGAAGGGAGGTCGGATGGAGCAAAATACCTGCCGATCGGTCCATCATTGTTATCCTCTTTTATGAAAGTAAATATTTGGAATTTATAGATTAAAAATTTCGTTTTCTTTAAGGGATATAAGCTATAAAAGAATCCATTTAAAAGGCAAATATTTTAAGAAAATTTTCCGGAGAAAAATTTTTTAAAAAGGTTTGGTAAGTAAAAAAAAATAATTATTTTGTAAGCAGTCATTAGCAAAATCCTACCAAGTCTAATGCTCATAAAAACCTAATCCCTTAAGAGGGCTTCAGCAAAGAAATTTCTTAAGGGTTTGCTTACAAAAGTTTAGCTTTTTAACGTGTTGTTATTTTACTGAAAATTAAGAATCTTAAATAGTAGGATCTACTTACCTTTGAGGGTAAATGTTATCCTTTAACGGATAACTTTCATATAAAAAAAATTTTGGGAGTTTTCAATGATATTTAACAGAGTATTTACCAAACAGGGAGAGGACCCTTTATCTTCTTTTGAGTTTCAGAAAAGAACCTCGGAGATAAAGAACCCCGACGGCTCGATAGTCTTCCGTATGGAGGACGTCATGGTGCCTGCCGGATGGTCTCAGGTGGCAACAGACATCATTGCCCAAAAATATTTCCGCAAGGCGGGGGTACCGAAACTCCTGGTCAAATGTAATGAAAAGGGTGTGCCTCACTGGCTGCAGCCTTCAAAGGCTGATGAGGTGAAACTCAGTCAGCTCCCGGAAAAAGAGAGAGTTACTTCAGAGACCGACGCAAGACAGGTCTTCCAGCGCCTTGCAGGATGCTGGACATACTGGGGATGGAAGGCAGGCTACTTCGATAAGGAAGAAGATGCCAAAACATTCTATGATGAACTGCTCTATATGCTGGCTAACCAGATGGCTGCTCCAAACAGCCCTCAGTGGTTTAATACCGGTATTCACTGGGCTTATGGAATAGAAGGACCTTCACAGGGGCACTTTTATGTGGACTATAAGACCGGCAAGCTTACCGTTTCGCAGGATGCATATACTCACCCGCAGCCTCACGCGTGCTTTATATTGTCCGTAAAGGACGACCTTGTTAATGAAGGCGGCATTATGGACCTCTGGACCAGGGAAGCCCGCCTGTTCAAGTACGGCTCGGGCACGGGAAGCAACTTCTCCAATATACGCGGCGCAAGCGAACCTTTAAGCGGCGGCGGAAAATCTTCGGGACTCATGTCTTTCTTAAGGATAGGCGACCGCTCGGCCGGCGCAATCAAATCAGGCGGCACAACCAGGAGAGCCGCAAAGATGGTTACAATAGATATGGACCATCCGGATATTGAAGAATATATCAACTGGAAAGTTGTTGAAGAACAGAAAGTGGCCTCGCTTGTTGTGGGATCAAGACTCTGCAACATCCACTTAAACAAGATCATGAAGGCCTGCTACGATGAGCATCCTGAAAACGACCGCTTTAACAAGAAGCTTAACCAGAAATTAAAGGCTGCAGTTCTTGAAGCCCGCAGGGCTCTTATTCCGGACAACTATATTGAAAGGGTAATCCAGCTGGCAAAGCTGGGCTTTACTTCAATTGAATTCCCTGAATATGATACCGACTGGAATTCCGAGGCATATGCTACCGTGTCAGGACAGAACTCAAATAACTCCATAAGAGTTACAAACCAGTTTATGCGCGCTGTAATTACAGACGGCAACTGGGATCTTGTCTGGAGAACTGAGAAGAAGAAGGCTCAGGAGGAAAACAGAAAACCCAAGGGGTTCAAATCACTTAAGGCAAGACATCTCTGGGATGAAATAGCCTACGCCGCCTGGGCCTCTGCAGACCCGGGGCTCCAGTTCCACACGACAATTAACGAGTGGCATACATGCCCTGCCGACGGGGAAATAAAGGCATCCAACCCATGCTCTGAATACCTCTTCTTAGACGATACGGCATGCAACCTGGCTTCACTTAACCTCGTGAAGTTCTACGACACTGAAACACAGAAGTTTAACATAGAAGCATACCGCCACGCCTCAAGGCTCTGGACCGTGGTGCTTGAAATAAGCGTTCTTATGGCACAGTTCCCGAGCGCTGAAATTGCAAAGAAGAGCTACGAGTTCAGAACTCTCGGCCTGGGATACGCTAACCTGGGCTCACTGTTAATGCTGCAGGGCATTCCTTACGACAGCGACCAGGCTTTTGCCATCTGCGGCGCTCTTACGGCTATTATGCATATGACGGCCTATGCTGCTTCAGCTGAAATGGCCAGTGCTTTGGGACCATTTGCTGCATATGAGAAAAATAAGGAGAGCATGCTGCGCGTAATCAGAAACCACAAACGCGCAGCCTATAACGTCCCGAATGAAGAATATGAGGGGCTTTCCATCTACCCGATGGGAATTAACCCCAAGAACTGCCCGTCAGACCTTCTGAAAGCAGCCCGCGAGGATGCCGATAAGGCCCTTGAACTGGGTACAAAACACGGCTTCAGAAACGCCCAGGTAACGGTAATTGCTCCTACGGGAACAATAGGCCTTGTAATGGACTGCGACACTACGGGTATTGAGCCCGACTTCGCCCTCGTTAAATTCAAGAAGCTTGCCGGAGGCGGTTACTTTAAGATCATAAACCAGTCAATTCCCCCGGCATTAAAGCGCCTTGGATACAACCAGGAGCAGATAAATGAAATCGTAAAGCACGCAAAAGGCGCCGGAAGCCTGAAGAACTGTCCTTATATTAACCATGAATCCCTTAAGAGCAAGGGCTTTACGGACGAAGCGCTTGAAAGCCTGGAAGGAGTCCTGCCTTCAGTCTTCGAAATCGGTTTTGCATTTAACCGCTTCATTTTAGGCGAGGAGTTCTGTACCAAGCACCTGGGCTTCACAAAAGAACAGCTCAGCGCCTGGGACTTCGATATGCTTTCGTCCTTAGGATTCTCAAAGCAGGAGATTTCAACGGCAAACGACTATGTATGCGGCACAATGACCGTTGAAGGCGCCCCGTTCTTAAAGCACGAGCACTACCCGGTATTCGACTGCGCAAGCAAGTGCGGCAAGAAGGGCACAAGATTTATTAAGACAGCAGCCCACATTAAGATGATGGCCTCTGCCCAGCCTTTTATTTCGGGCGCCATTTCAAAGACAATTAACCTTCCTAACCAGGCCAGCATAGATGACATTAAAACGGCCTATATGGATTCCTGGAAGCTCGGCATTAAGGCTAATGCACTCTACAGGGACGGAAGTAAGCTTTCTCAGCCTCTTAACACTGTTGCAGTTGAGGAATATGAAAGCATCATGGAAGCCAAGGAAGACAGCGATATTGTTAAAATTGCAGAGAAGATCATTCACCGCTATATTGCAAAAAGGCGCCGCCTTCCGGACAGAAGAACGGGCTACACACAGAAAGCCAAGATCAACGGGCAGTCGGTTTACATCAGAACAGGCGAGTACGAAAACGGACAGCTTGGCGAAATCTTTATAGATATGCACCGCGAGGGCGCTGCCTTCAGAAGCCTGCTTAACTGCTTTGCAATATCAATTTCTTTAGGCCTCCAGCACGGCGTGCCTCTGGAAGAGTTTGTAGACGCATTTGTATTTACACGCTTCGAACCGAGCGGCATGGTCTTAGGAAACGATAAGATCAAAATGGCTACCAGCGTTATCGATTATATTTTCAGGGAACTTGCAGTAACTTACCTAGGCCGCAACGACCTGGCTCACGTGGCTCCTGAGGACAGGGGACACAAAAGCGCACCAGAGGAGTTCGAAAGCGAAGAGGTAATAAGCGAAAGACTGGTTGAACTTAATGCCAGCGACCTTAAGCTCCCGGACGACATCAAGCTTCCGCGCATGAAGCCCGATGCAACGGTGAAAATAATTACAAAGCCCAAGACCGATCCTTTTACAAGCAAGATCAAAGAGGCCAGGGAAAAAGGCTATACTGGTGACGTCTGCACCGAATGCGGCAGCATTACAATGGTCCGCAACGGTACATGCCTTAAATGCATGACCTGCGGAAGCACCTCTGGCTGCAGCTGATAAACTGAACCATTCTTCAATATTAAACCCCGGCAGGATCTCTTCCTTCCGGGGTTTTTATTTATTTACCCCTGCTCAACCTTAACCTCCCCGGTGAATATCGTTTCTTCCTTTCGGACGATGGACCTCGTTTCCTTGCTTTAATTGACCCCGGGCGCTTTTTTTTCTCATTTCCTTTCTTATATTAAATTATTTCTCTTTGTTTCCCCTGAATCAGCCCGGAAGAAAATAACTCGTTTTTTCGTTGATTTTTTTCATTAAAAGCCCTAACTTCACACTCTTAATTAAGTTATGATTTCGGAAAACATAAATATTGTAAGAGACAAAATTAACAGCAGGTGCCTGTCTTCCGGGCGTAAGGCCGGGGATGTGAGGCTTATTGCTGTTTCCAAGAATACCGGGATCGATTCCATCTGCCAGGCCTTGGAATCCGGAATTACCGATCTGGGTGAAAATAAGGCGCAGGAACTGACGGAAAAAGTGCCTCTTATTGACAAAAACGTGAACTGGCATTTCCTCGGACACCTTCAGACAAATAAAGTTAAATATGTCGTTCCTGTGGCTTTTTTGATCCATTCTGTCGATTCAATCCGTCTGGCTGAGGAAATTAACCGCCAGGCCGTGAAACTTGGTAAAGTCCAGCAAATCCTTCTGGAGGTCAAAACTTCCGAGGAAGCCACAAAATACGGCGTTGGTAACTTAGAGGACCTTCTAAGTCTTGCTTCTTTCTGCCGGGAGGCTCCGGGTCTCAGCCTTCAGGGGCTCATGACAATGGCACCTTTTACCGATGAAGAGAAGCTGATAAGGAAAAGTTTTTCTGAATTGCGTAACTTGAAGGTTATGCTGAATGAAAGGGGCTTTGATTTGACAGAGCTGTCAATGGGTATGACACATGATTATGAAATAGCTATAGAGGAAGGCGCAACAATGCTTAGAGTCGGAACTGCAATATTCGGAGAACGTGATTATACGAAAAGCTGGAGGGAGCAATGAAATATACCCCCCTTAGCATAAAAAGCCAGGAATTTAAGAAGGTTGTGCGCGGCTATGATAAAGATGAGGTGCATGTATACCTTGAAAGGCTTGCCGAGGAATTTGAAAAACTCTCTGCTGAAAACGAAACCCTGAAAAAAGACATGGAAAAGGCCAATTCCCAAATAGCTGAATTCAGGAAAATTGAAAAGAACCTGCAGGACACCCTCCTGAAGGCCCATGAGTCATCTTCCAAGGCAGTTGAATCGGCAAAGAAACAGACGGCCTTAATTATGAAGGAATCTGAACTCAAGGCGCAGCAGATAGTTGAAAAAGCAAAAAGCGATGCCGACAAGATCCGCAACGCGGTTCTTGCCTTGAGGGAGGAAAGAAACCTGATAATAGCTAAACTAAAGGCGCTTCTGAACTCACAGGCGGGGCTCCTGGAGGCAAAGCTTGAACAGGCCCCTAAGGAAAAACCGGCTGAAAAGAAAACACCTGAGGCTGAAAAATTAAATCTTAACATAGACGATATACTGGAAAAACTACTATGAGCGAACTAACAGAAAGGATCAATGAAACTCTTAAGGTCATAAGGGAAAAAGTTTCCGGCGACTTTGAAGTTGGAATTATTCTCGGAACAGGTCTTGGCGGACTTGTTAAGGAAATTAAAATTGAAGCCGAAATTGAGTACGGCGACCTGCCTCATTTTCCTCTTTCAACTGTTGAATCGCACCACGGCAAGCTGATCTTCGGCTCCATTAATGGAAAGAAGGTCGTTGCCATGCAGGGACGCTTTCATTACTATGAAGGCTATACAATGCAGCAGATCACTTACCCAGTCAGGGTAATGAAATTCCTGGGGGTTAAGACCCTACTGGTCTCAAATGCATGCGGCGGAATGAACCCTCTTTTCAGGCGCGGCGACATTATGCTCATGACAGACCATATTAACCTCCTTGGCGATAACCCTTTAATAGGAAGAAATGAGGATGAGCTGGGACCCCGCTTCCCAGATATGAGCGAGCCTTATAATCATGAGCTCATTAAGCTTGCTGAAGAAATTGCGCTTGAAAACAAGATTAAGGTCCAGAAGGGCGTTTATGTTGCAGTTCCCGGCCCGAACCTTGAAACAAAGGCTGAGTACAGGTTCCTGCGCCAGACCGGTGCCGATGTGGTCGGTATGTCAACTATTCCGGAAGACATAATTGCAAACCATATGGGAATGAGGGTCCTGGGCTTCAGCATCATTACAGACGAGTGCTTCCCCGATGCCCTGAAACCGGTAGACATAAAGGAAATAATTGAAGCTGCAAACAAGGCCGAACCAAAGATGACTCTTATAATGAAAGAAGTCATTAAGAAATTATGAATAAAAAGATAAAACCATATTACTTTGCCGCGCCCCTTCTGCTCGGGGTCTTTATGTTCGGATCCAACTTCCTGAATACAAAGCTCTTTTCTTTCGGGGATCTGAACTTCTCGGTGTGGTTTGTGCTTTCTGTATTCTCATTTGCATGCGGCTGGCTTATTGACAAGACAATGAAATGGAAGGCAGGCGGAAAGGTAATCTTTGCCGTGATAGTTGCAACAACAATCACCAGCGTAATTATGATCACTTTCTTCAGGGAGTATTTCTCGTCAAATGAACTTGTCGTGGAAAACCTTATATTATATAGTTTACGGAACGTCGTCCTGGGCTGCATGGGATTTTTCGGTATGTCTGTAGCTGAGGTGTTTGTTCTGCAGAAGGAAGTTGTAAGCCTGAATAACAGGATAGACGCGTATGAAAATATGGTGGCCAACGCCCAGAAAGAAGCCGACCTGAAGCTCAAGGAAGCACAGCTGAATGCACAGATGATTGTCCGCGAGGCCGAAATGGAAGCTAAAGAGCACTTGGAGAAGAAAGCTAAAGTTGAAAAGGACTTAAAAGAATTCATTCAGGTCGAACGCGAGCTCATACGCAAGTACGAGGAAAATGAGTAAAAAAATAAGAAATATTTGATATTTAGAAATAGATTTATAATAATTAATATTCAACACAAAATAAAACCATGTTTAAGCAGAATCCTGAAAAAATAAATTATTCTGAAATAGAAGAGAGAATCTTAAAATTCTGGCAGGATAATAGTATCTTTGAGAAAAGTGTAAGTTCAAGAAGCGATAATAAACCTTTTACATTTTATGAAGGCCCTCCAACGGCAAACGGAAAACCGGGTATTCACCACGTTATGGCAAGAACCCTGAAAGACCTCGTCTGCCGTTATAAGACGCTTCAGGGCTATCAGGTTCACCGTAAGGCAGGCTGGGATACACACGGACTCCCGGTTGAAATTGAAGTAGAAAAGCAGCTCGGAATAAAAAATAAAAGCGAAATTAAAGACTACGGCGTAGAAAAGTACAATAAGGCATGCCGCGACTCTGTCTTTACCTATACAGACCTGTGGGAAAAAATGACCAAGCGTATGGGCTACTGGATCCGCCTTGAGGACGCTTATGTAACCTGTACAAATGAATATATAGAATCTGTCTGGTGGGCACTGAAAACCCTCTTTGATAAGGGGCTAATCTATAAGGATTATAAGGTCGTGCCGCAGGACCCGAAGTCTGAAACCGTGCTTTCATCGCACGAACTTGCCCTGGGCTACAGGGAAACAAAGGACCCTTCGGTGTATATCGTAATGAAACTGAAGGACTCAGATCTTACAAAGGAAGGCACAACCTACTTCCTCGTCTGGACGACAACCCCGTGGACGCTTATTTCAAACGTCGCCCTGGCCGTTGGACCCGACATTGATTACGTTAAAATTAAGCTTAAAGACGACTACCTCATACTTGCAAAGTCAAGGCTTTCGGTTATTGAAGGTGAATACGAGATAGTAGCAGAATACAAGGGAACTGACCTCGCCGGACAGGAATACGAGCAGCTTTTCCATTATGTAAAGCCTAACAAGAAAGCTTTCTTTGTTATTGAAGCAGACTTCGTCAGTACGGAAGACGGCTCGGGCATAGTTCACATTGCTCCTGCCTTTGGTGCCGATGACTATGAGGTTTCAAAGAAGTATGACCTTCCTATGCTTCAGCCTGTAACAAGAAGCGGGCTTTTTACAGAACAGGTAACAGACTTTGCAGGAAGATTTGTCAAGGAAGCAGACAAGGATATTATTCTGAAATTAAAGGAGATGGGCCACCTCTTTAAGAAAGAGACCATTACGCACTCCTATCCTTTCAGCTGGCGCCACCAGGATGTGCCGATCATCTATTATGCAAGAGAATCGTGGTTTATAAGGACTACCTCAATTGCAGACAAGATGGTTGCCCTTAACAAGCAGATTAACTGGTTCCCCCCTGAGGTTGGATCCGGGCGCTTCGGCAACTGGCTTGAAGAGAACAAGGACTGGGCTTTGTCACGCGACCGCTTCTGGGCTACACCGCTTCCGATCTGGATCAGCGACGACGGCGACATGTTTGCTATTGGAAGCATAGAAGAGCTTAAGGAAGGATTTGTGGAAAAAGACGGCAGGAGAACACAGGTCCGCGACCTGGAAAACATAGACCTGCACAAGCCTTATGTAGACGAGATCTTTTTTGAACGTAACGGAAAACTCTACAAGAGGACTCCTGAACTCATAGACGTATGGTTCGATTCAGGCTCAATGCCTTTTGCACAGTACCATTACCCGTTCGAAAACCAGGAAACTTTTAAGGAAAACTTCCCTGCGGACTTTATCTGCGAGGGAATTGACCAGACGAGAGGCTGGTTCTACACGCTGCATGCAATTTCAACCATGCTTTTTGACAGCGTTGCATTCAAGAACCTGATAGTAAATGAGCTCATTCTGGATAAAAACGGAATGAAAATGTCAAAGTCCAAAGGCAATACGGTAGATCCTTTTGCGCTTTTTGACAAGTACGGGGCAGACGCCACAAGGTGGTATCTTGTTACTACAAGCCCGCCATGGAAGCCGACCCTCTTTGACGAAGAAGGAATTATTGAAGTACAAAGGAAATTTTTTGGTACATTAATAAATACATATTCTTTCTTTGCATTATATGCTAATATTGATAACTTCGAGTTCAAGGAAGACCTGATCCCTTATAAAGAAAGGCCTGAAATAGACAGGTGGATCATCAGCAAGCTTTCCAGTGTTGTTTCCGAATACAGGGAACTCATGGATGCTTACGATGTGACAAAGGCTGCAAGGCTTGTGGCTAACTTTACCATAGACCAGCTTTCAAACTGGTACGTAAGACGCTGCCGCAGAAGATTCTGGAAATCCGATATGAATAAGAACAAGCTTTCGGCTTACCAGACACTCTATGAATGCCTCAACACAGTCTCAAAACTTGTCAGCCCGTTTGCTCCTTTCCTATCCGAGGAAATTTACAGGAACTTAAACGATGCAACAGGCAGAGAAAAATTTGAATCGGTTCACCTTTCAGAGTTTCCGGTCTCCAGCTATTACGAGAAGGAACTCGAAGAAAAGATGGATATCGCACAGAAAGTAGTGTTCATTGCCCGTTCAATGAGGGCCAAGTCTAATCTTAAGATCAGGCAGCCCCTCTTGAAGATTATGGTTGCAGTGGATAAAGCCAGCAGGGATGCTGTTACGAAAATGAAAGATGTGATACTTGAAGAGATTAATGTTAAAGATTTAGTTGTCCTTGAAGATGATTCGGAGATCGTGAATAAGTCGGCCAAACCTAATTTCAAATCCATTGGACCGAAATTCGGCAAAAAAGCTAACCCTGTGGCAAATGCAATAAGGGGTTTCGGAAAAGATGAAATCATAAAGCTTGAAAAAGGCGGCAGCGTAACGGTAGTCCTGGATGGAGAGGAAATAGCAATTACGGCAGCGGACGTGGAGATAGTGAGCACTGAAATTCAGGGCTGGCTTGTTGAATCGGAAGAAGGCGTAACGGTTGCTCTCGATACCGAGCTTAATGATGAACTTTTATCTGAAGGCCTGGCACGCGAATTTGTTAACAGAGTCCAGAACATGAGAAAGGATACGGGGCTTGAGGTTACTGACAAAATTACAATCAGCTTTAAGAGCGAAGAAGGCCTTAGAAAGGCGGTCCTCTCCTTCAGCGATTATATTGTCAGTGAAACCCTTGCCGGAAGCCTTAGTTCTGATGCTGAATTGAAGGACGGCTACTCCCAGGACTGGGAAGTAGGTGAATATAAATGTTCCATAAGTATTAAAAAGATGGAAGCTTAACTTTATAGAACCAGGAGGCCCAAAATGGCAACTAAATCTGACCCTAAAAAAGTAAAGAAGACTGCGGCAGAAAAACCTAAGGCGGCTAAGACTGTTGCAAAAAGCAGTTCAGGTAAAAGTAACGGTACTGCAAAGACTGCTGCGGTTAAAAAGGCAGGAAAGGCTGCTGTTAAAGACAAGGAACAGCCCAGGAAAAAAGCAGTTCAAACTAAAGTTAAGGATACTATGAAAAAGGATAAGAAAAAGGAAACCGCAAAGGAAAAGGGAACTATAAAGTCCAATAAGCTTGCGGTTAAGGAAGGCCAGATTACGGTAAATGAACAAAGGCCTGCTCACCAGGATAGTAATTCGACCGAAGTCATGGTTACTTCACCGAAGAAAAACGTGCGCAAAATAAAGGGGTACGGCAAAGAGGATCTTGAGTATTTCAAGAAAATTATTCTTGACAAGCGCAATGAAATCATTGAACAGCTTCAGAACCTGCGCGAGCAGATGATGGACCCTACAACAGGGCAGTATGTAAATGAGAATTCTCCCTACTCGCTGCACATGGCAGAGCAGGGTACTGATGCCATGGAAAGAGAAAAGATCTTCCTCTGGGCTCAGAGGGAAAACAAGTTCCTGGGATACCTGGACGACGCTCTTCACAGAATTGAAAACGGTACCTACGGCATCTGTATTGAATGCATTGACGAGCCGCAGAACCTTTGCCCGACCTGTCCCTTGATTGCCAAGGAGCGCCTGGCAGCAGTTCCGCACAGCCAGCTGTGCCTGCCGGTAAAACAAAGACAGGAAAAGAAGTAAAATATTTGGAAGTAAAACCAATAAAGAGCATAACTTGAGAGTATTATTTGTCTCACTAGCAATTGTAATAATCGATCAAGTTTCAAAACTGTTCGTTAAGGGTTTTTCATTACCTTTATTTGACATTCATTATCCCGGAATTTCATACGCTGAACAGCATGAATTTCTGGGATCTTTTCTGAAGATAACTTTTATTGAAAATCCGGGAATGGCGTTTGGGATCGACCTGGGACCCGCTTCCAAACTTTTTCTGTCGCTGTTCTCGATCGCAGCAAGCATCGGTATTGTCCTCTACCTCTACAGGATCAGATATGAGGGCGTGAAAATAAGGGTCGCTCTTGCACTCATTTTAGGCGGGGCAATAGGAAATCTTGTCGACCGTGTCTTTTACGGCGTTTTTTACGGCTATGGCCCTTTGTTCTATGGTAAAGTGGTGGATTTCTTCCAGGTGAAAATTGCAGGCATTAACCTCCTGGGATATAACCTGGATAACCTGCCTATATTTAATGTCGCTGATATCTCTGTTACTGCAGGCGTTATTCTGCTCGTCATCTTCAGCGGAAAAATTCACCAGGAAAAAGCCGCGGAAAATGACCTGAATGAAGACTCTAAGCCGGCAGAGGACAAACTGGGCGATAAACCTTTAAGCTAATTTTTTGAAAGCTAATCATTTAAGGCGCAAATTGAGAGCACTATTCGTATCACTGTTTATTATTATTGCTGACCAGATTACCAAGCTGTATATAAAAGGCTTTTCTATTCCCGCTCTGCATCTGCACCATGACGGGATGATCTATGGAGACCACCGCAACGTTATCGGCAACTTCCTCAGGGTGACTTTTGTGGAGAACCCCGGAATTGCTTTCGGAATAGACTTTGGAACCACTTCCAAACTGTTTTTGTCCCTTTTCTCCATTGCTGCCTCCGTTGGCATCGTCTATTACCTCTATAAAGTAAGACACGAAAAGTTCATCATGCGCTTTGCACTTGCCCTCATTCTGGGCGGCGCGGTAGGTAACCTTATAGACAGGGTTTTCTACGGCCTGTTCTACGGCTATGCGCCATTGTTTTTCGGCAAGGTTGTGGATTTTATAGACATCGACTTCTTCGACGTTAACTTCTTCGGCTATACTTACGACCGCTGGCCAATATTTAATGTGGCAGATATGGCTGTCTCGATAGGCGTGATCTTACTTATCATATTCAGCTTTAAGACTAAACCTGCCTCTGATGAGCAGGAGGTTGAGGCTGCCCATGAAAACGAAAAATAATTTTTTCTGATATAGAGGCTGAATAAAAAATGACGAACCTGATATCAGAGAAAAACTACAGGTTTGAAGTCCCCCCGGGAAAAAGAAAAGAAAGAATAGACGTATATCTTACAAACCTGATCGAAAACGCCACGCGCTCTAAAGTCCAGAAACTCCTCGATGCCGGACTGGTCCTTGTAAACGGGTCTGCTGTAAAACAAAACTATAAAGTAGCCCCGGGCGACCTGGTGATGGTAACTATACCTATTTCACCGCGGCCTGAAAATGCAATGCCCGAGGAAATCCCGCTCGACATCATTTATGAAGATGACTACCTGATCATTGTAAACAAGCCTGCAGGCATGGTGGCCCATCCGGCCTACGCCAACTACACGGGCACACTCGTTAACGCCCTATTGCACCATTCACAGAAATTAAGCAGCGTCAATGATGCGGGCCGACCCGGAATCGTTCACCGCATCGACAAGGACACCAGCGGAATTCTTGTAGTTGCAAAGGATGACGTAACGCACGCAAAGCTTGCCTCCCAGTTTTCAAAGCATACCATTGAAAGGGAATACTGGGCCGTCTGCTGGGGACACTTAAAGGAAAGTCAGGGTGTAATTGAAAAGAATATTGCCCGCAGCAAAAGCGACAGGAAAAAATACGCCGTAAGCGAGACCGAAGGGAAAACTGCAATTACCTATTACACGGTGCTTGAGGAATTTGAATTTGCCTCTTTAATAAAGCTGAATCTTAAAACGGGCCGCACGCACCAGATAAGAGTTCACATGGCTTCAATAAATCACCCCATATTTGGCGACGTCACATATGGCGGAAATAAGATCGTCTACGGTTATGCGCTTCCAAAGATGAAGTCCAGAATTGATAACCTTCTTGAAATAATGCCCCGTCAGGCGCTGCACGCCAGGACGCTGGGATTCTACCACCCGCACACAAATGAGTTTGTCCGTTTCGACTCACCCTTGCCGGAAGATTTCCAGATGCTCCTGGAAAAACTAAGAACCACCTGAAGCAATAAATCCTGAAGAGAAATTCCTGAAACAAAAAAGCCCCCGGAGAAATATTCCCCGGGGGCTTAATAGTTAAATTATAGATCTAACTTAGAATGAGTAGCGTGCACCCAGCTGCATCTGGTAGCGTGAGTTCAGGTTATCATTCTGGAACGGATCCGGCTTATCCTTGAAGCTGAATACCGGTCTCTTGTTAGCATCGGTACCCTGTAATTTGATTACACTGTCGTTCTGGTTATTAACTGATTTTATCCATCCCCATTTTGAGTTGAGCAGGTTAGGGAGGTTGAGAACGTCGAGTGATACTTCAAACCTGTGTCCTGCAATAAGAGGAATTTCCTGAACGAATCTGAAGTCAACCTGGTTTGTCCATGGAACATTAGCACCGTTGCGTTCCATAATCTCTCCGCGGTGTTCTTTCAGGTAGTTGTCTCTCTGAATGTAGTTTTCAAGAGCCTGTGCCATTGCGGGATCTGCTACGAAAGCCTTTGTTCCTGTGGCAATTGAACCAACCTGGATTTCAGATGGATCAGTTGCATTCTTAGGAATGTAGATCATGTCGTTTGATGTCTGACCGTCGCCGTTTACGTCGCCGTCATATGTATATGAGAAAGGCAGACCTGACTGGCCGTTGTAGAACAGTGTAAATGTGCTTCTGTAGTTAGTGAAGAATTCAGCTGTATAAGAAACAGCTACGAGAATACGGTTGCGGATCTCGAAGTTTGAAGTGGCAAGGTCCGGATTGTTCGGATCGTTTGCAATCGGGTTATATCTCCACTGTGAGTAAGCCTGGCTTGAAATAGTGCTGTTCAGGTCTTTTGCTCTTGTGTATGTATAAGCAACGTTTGTATACAGACCCATCGGGAGTGTACCCTGTACCTGAGCTGTAACGTTGTACTGGTAACCCTTGCTTGTGTTCTTCATAAGGATAACGTTTGTAAATGCAGAACTGTAACCTTTTGTACCGGAAAGATATGTGTTTCTGCCCGGATCGCCGGCGCCTGAAACGAATTTGGAAGCCTGCGGAACAATGTTTATATCCTGGTAGGTAAGGTCATTGATTGACTTCGAATAAATACCTTCCAGTGTACCTGTAAGGCCGAAAGGCAGCTGATGGTCAACGGCAGCATCAAAACGTGCAACCTGAGGCATCTTGAAATCGCCTGCTGTCAGGTCAACTTCTGTCTGAGGAATCGATGTAAGATTTCTGGTCTGTGAGTTGGGATCGGGATTGAACGGGAAATTAGCAGGTAATCCTTTTCCAGTGCTGAGGTCGATTCTTCCGAATTCAACACCTGTGTTTCCGTACTGGTTTGAAATCCATACATAAGGAATGCGTCCTGTAAATATACCAGCGCCGCCGCGGACCTGTGTCGTACGGTCTCCGTTGACATCCCAGTTAACACCAAGTCTTGGCGAGAAGAGAAGCTTTCCGCTTGGAACTTTGTTTGTACCGAGATCCATACCCTGTCCCTTAGTAAAAACCTGATCTATAGTCTGGTTGTATGCAGGATCGTTGGGGAAGAAAGGAGCATCAACTCTTAAACCAAGAGTAACTTTAACGTTGTTTGTTGCTGACCATTCATCCTGTGCATAAAGGCCTAACTGGTAAGCGTTGAAATGAGCTGCTTCCATCGGGTTGGCTGTGTTTGAATAGCTTAACTGATAGCGTGATGGGGTTCCATTCTGCAGGTCAGTCAGGCTGTTGAATTCATAATATCCATAAAGGTTACGGATAAAGAGGTTTCTGAACTTATAGAACTCGTTATGTGTACCAACTGTAATAACGTGGCTTCCTGTATAGTAGGAGAAGTTGTCTGTAAGTTCAAAGATATCCTGGTCCAGCTGGTTAGCCTGTGAGAATTCTTCAGCACCAGCCTTCAGTGTAAAGCCCGGAATTGCTGTCTTTACAAGAATTGAGGGGAAAGGCCTTCCTGAAGGATCGCGTGTATCTCTGATTCTTGTGTAGCCGGCAATAAGTTCGTTAGACATTGTATTGCTGAAAGTACTGCTCAACTGTAAAACTGAAGAGTTTGTGTTTGTGTTGAACTGGTACATTCTGTCTGCAAATTCCAGAGTTGAGACGCTGCGTCCAGTTTTCTGGTCGCTGCCGTCTACAAAGTTGTGTCTGAAAGTTAATTTGTGAGCATCTGAAATGTTATAATCGAAACGTAAGAAGAGTTTGCTTGAAGGGCGCTTTGTTGAGAATGAACCGTAGCCGCCCGGATTATAACTGTACTTGTTCATTAAAATGTTCTGCATTGAGGAAGCAAGACTGTCTTTTGATCCAAGATTTCCGCCCTGTGTAAGCGAAAGGTTGTCTGAAGGATCGGTACGGCGTGTGAATTCGCCGTTTGCAAAGAAGAACAGCTTATCCTTGATTATTGGACCGCCAATGCGGAGGCCTGTCTGGTATTCATTGAATTCTGTAACTTTAGTCTTCTTGTCATCAGGGCTGTAACCCATGAAGTTCTGGTTCCTGTAATATCCGTAAACAGAACCTGAGAAGAAGTTGGTACCGCTGCGCGTAATAGCGTTGATGCCGCCGCCTGTAAAACCGCCCTGGCGTACGTCGTAAGGAGCTATAACTACCTGGAATTCCTGAATAGCATCAAGGCTTATAGGTGTTGTACCTGCCTGTCCGCCCGGAGTTCCTGTTGAACCCAGACCGAAAAGGTCGTTGTACTGTGTACCGTCAATCTGGATGTTGTTGAAGCGGTTGTTTCTTCCGGCAGCAGAGCTTGAACGTCCGTCAAACTGAGGAGTAAGCTTTGCAAAATCCTGGAAGCTTCTTGAAATTGTAGGGAAGGCTTTGATTTCTTCAACGCCTACGTTGGTTGAAGCGCCTGTGCGGCTGCCGCTGATGACAGCATTCCTGTCGGCAACTACGTTAATAGTACCGGTCTGAATGCTCTCTGAAGTTAATTTGAAATTGATTGTGTAATTCTGTCCTAAACTAAGTGAAATACCTTCTTTTACCTGCGTTGTGTAGCCGATAAAAGAAGCTTTTACGGTATATGGTCCGCCTACACGCATGTTGCTGATATTAAATTTACCATCCACACGTGAAGTGGTACCGAACTGCGTTCCTGTCGGAACATGTATTGCAACTATGGTAGCTCCCGGCAGGGGCTGCCCTTCGTTGTCAACAACTGTTCCGTTCATTGCTGCAGTTGTAACGCCCTGCGCAAAGGCCTGCGAGGCGCCAAACAAAACAAAAAGAACAAATAAAAGAAATTGTCGTTTGACTATTCTCATGATTTCTCCCATTTAGGTTGATATTAAAAAGAACGAATGTTGTCTGATTAACTAATTTATCCTGTGCAAAGAAAAATTAATAATCTTAATTGGCAAGTGTTGAAATCCTTAAAAATTAAGAGTTAACAATTATTTAACATTAGAAAAATCGTTATATTTTCAAGGAGCTTTATAAAATTTTCAGAAGTGCCATGTAAAATTATGAGCATTTATCCGAAAAGTAAAGGAAAATATTTGGGAAATGGACTAAAAAAGATTAACTTTTTCCCCAGTATAAATGAACGGCCGGTCATTAAAATTTGAGGGCTAATTATGAGCAGCAGAAAAATCCTGTTAATTTTATCATTCATCAGTTTCTTTTTCCACCAGGCGAATGTCTTTCCCCAGGGAAAACCTTACGTCATTCTGGTATCCTATGACGCCTTCCGGTGGGATTATACGCAAAGGGGACTTACACCAAATCTGGATTCCGTAGCAGTAAGAGGTGTTTCAGCCTTATCGTTAAGGCCTGCATTTCCGTCCAAAACATTTCCAAACCACACCTCAATTGCCACAGGCATGTACCCCGAACACCACGGGATCATTCATAACTCGTTTTACGACCCCTTCACAGGCCGGCAGTACAGCATTTCCGATACGGCCGAGGTAACAGACGGCCGCTGGTACCTTGGGGAGTCTTTCTGGCAGACGGCAGAAAGACAGGGCATTAAAACTGCCAGCTACTTCTTCCCCGGAACTCCGCTCCGCAATGCCGAGCGGAATCCCCACTATTATGAAATTTACGAGCATAAGAGGCCTTATATAAACAGAATTGAAGGGGTTATAAACTGGCTTAAGATGCCTTATAAGGACAGGCCGCACTTTATTACGCTTTATATGGATGAAACTGACCGCCAGGGGCACCGCTATGGACCCCATTCACCACAGGTTAACGGTGCTGTGAAGCTCCTCGACTCGCTCTCAGGCGTGCTGCTTGGCAGGCTTAAGGAAATTGGTATGTACGACAGCACTAACGTGATTTTTCTTTCCGACCACGGTATGGCGGAAATCAGCAGCCAGAGGTTATTAAATATTGAGGAAATACTTGGCCCTGGAAACAGAATGGATGGCGATGGCCCTGTAATGATGATTGAGCCCAAAGGCGGCGAAGCGGATAAAATCTATAAGAAACTAAAGGAAAATGAACGCCATTTTAAGGTCTATACGCGTGAAAATATACCGGGATACTTCCACTTCAGCGATAATCCTTTTATTTTTCCCGTAATTGTTGTTGCCGACCCGGGCTGGTCGCTTGTGGATAATAATTCTGTAAAATATTACTCAAAGAACAAAGGTAATCACGGTTACGACAATAATTTTATGGATATGCACGGCATCTTCTTTGCCGAAGGCCCGGCATTCAAAAATCACTATAAAACGGGCAGCCTCTGGAACATAGACATTTACCCGCTTCTCTGCAGGATATTTAATATTATGCCCAGAAAAAATATAGACGGCAGTCTGGACAGAATCGAGTTTCTATTGAAAGAGAATTAACTTACGGGATTTAGTGGATTTCCGTAGAACGTCGAACGTAGAACGTTGAACTTCGACCCTTTTTTCGTAAATTATACAGATTAAAAACAACCGCTGGTGAAAATGTTAGAAGATGTAATTGCTATTGCCAAAGAAGCAGGCGAAATCATAAGAGAAGGTTACAGAAAGAACTTTACGGTGGAGTTTAAGACAAATTCCTCGAACCTTGTTACCGAAATTGACAAAAAAAGTGAACAGGCCATAATTTCTTTCATAAAAGAAAAATACCCCACGCACGGAATTATTGCCGAGGAAAGCGGGGCTATTAATATTAATAAAAATGCCGAATACGTCTGGGTTATTGATCCCCTGGACGGCACGACAAACTTTGCCCACGGGCTCCCAATTTTTTCAGTTTCTGTGGGACTCCAGAAAAACGGGGAGACTATCTGCGGCATCGTTTATGACGTTATGCGCGATGCGGCTTATACGGCTGAAAAGGGGGGAGGCTCATACTGCAACTCCAGGAAGCTGAAGGTAAGCGAAAACAGCAACCTGAGCTACAGCCTTCTTGTAACCGGCTTCCCATACGACGTGCAGGAAAACCCCGGCAAGGTGATGAACTACTTTGCTGCTTTCCTCCACGACGCCCGTGCTATAAGACGCCTCGGCTCGGCTGCAATCGACTTCTGCTATGTTGCTGACGGAATCTTCGACGGCTTCTGGGAACTCTCGCTTTATCCGTGGGACATTTGTGCCGGACGCTTGGTGCTCGAGGAGGCAGGGGGCATGGTAACAGATTTTGACGGCGTTAAACGCGACATATTCCACAAGCAGATACTTGCCACCAACGGGAAGGTGCACGACAAGATGGTTCAGATCCTGAAGGAAGCAGGCAGTAAGTAGCCGGACACAAGTGCAGAAGTTCTGTTTATCGTAAGAAATTGTGGCTCTGTAAACAAATTTCCAGAAAAATCAGAGGAATTTAACAATGCCGGTTTGGGCTTTGATCGTTTTAGCAGCAGCTGTGGTAATTACAATCCCTGTTTTTTATAACACTGTAATTACTAAAAAGTGGCGCAATAAGGCCGAAGGTGAGGCCAATAGCTGGTACCTGGGGTTCTTTTACTTTAACCCAAAGGACAGGCGGATGTTTCTGCCCAAAAGATCAGGACTTGGAATTACAATTAACTTTGCAAATCCCTGGGCTGTAATACTTACAGTTTTACTCATAGTTTTAATTGGTTTTATTAGTAAAATAAATCACGCGGGATAAGTAACGAAAACTTTGTTTTAAGCTGAATTTAGCGGGCCCGTAATTCGGGAAAATTTTTCCTGAAATTTTTATCCCCGGAAGCCGAGCCAGAGCCTGGAATTGAGTTTTAATTTCCGGGGAAATTTTGTATTTTTGCCACATATGGCAAAGAATATAATTATTACTATAGATGGTCCGGCAGGCTCCGGAAAAAGTACCTCGGCAAAGCTTGTAGCAAAAAATCTCGGGTTTACTTACCTGGATACAGGCGCAATGTACAGGGCTGTAACCTACCTGGCCTTAAAGCGGAACGTAATTAAAGATGAACCTTCAGTCGTTGAACTGGCTGAAAAAGCCCGCCTTGAGCTGAAATTTGTGGACGGAAAGACCGAAGTCATCTTAAACGGAGAGGACGTAACTGAAGCCATCCGTTCCTACGAAGTTAATTCAAACGTAAGTGAAGTCTCCAGGATCGCTGGCGTCAGGACAGCCCTGGTAAAAAAGCAGCAGGAAATAGGCAGGAACACCAGCATTGTGGCCGAAGGCCGCGATACAGGAACAGTTGTCTTCCCGGAGGCAGACGTAAAGATATTCTTAACCGCATCTCTAAGCCAGAGAGCCCATAGAAGGCTCAGGGAATTTCAGGAAAAAGGGGAGAATCTTTCTCTCGATGAGATTGAAGGCAATATAAGGAAAAGGGACCTTATAGATTCAAGCCGTGAAGTAAGCCCCCTTACCAAGGCGCAGGATGCCGTTGAAATTGACACTTCCAGCATTACAATTGAAGAGGAAGTGGAACTGATTTTAAGCAGAGTAAGAGAGAGTATTAACAACAAAGGTAACTAAATAAGAAAGAAAGCCGTTTTAATGAAGGTTAACATAGACGCCAGCGCGGGATTCTGCTGGGGAGTTGTAAGAGCAATAGATTTTGCTGAAAATGAACTTCAAACCACAGAGAAAATCTACAGCCTGGGTGACATTATTCATAATGCTGCTGAAGTTAAAAGGTTAAATGACCTCGGAATGGAAACTATTACGGTTAAGGATTTTCCGAAGCTTGAAAAGGGAAGTAAAGTCCTTATCCGTGCCCACGGTGAACCCCCATCTACATATCAGGAAGCAATTAAATACGGACTCGAAATAGTTGATGCCACCTGCCCCGTTGTTGCAAAAGTGCAGGAAAGAATCAGAAAATTTTCCGATAACGAGTTCCAGGTCGTAATCTTTGGCAAAAAAGATCACGCCGAAGTCATTGGCCTAAGAGGCGTTACAGGCGATAAGGCTATACTTGTCCTTACTCCCGAAGAAGCCCTGGAAAAAGTGGATTTCTCCAGGAAAACAGTGCTTTTCTCGCAGACTACAATGGACAGGGAAACATTTGCCCGGATAGCTGAAGCCTTAAGGGAAAGGATCAGCCAGCTCTATATCGGATCTATTGAAGAAGAAGCTGCAATCGAGTTCCACGCAAAAAATACCATCTGCGGCCAGGTCTCAGGGCGCGATAAAAAGCTGAGGGAATTTGCCCGCTCAAACGACGTTATAATTTTTGCCGCAGGCAAAAAAAGCAGCAACGGCAAGGTTCTTTTTCACATAGCTGAGGAAGAAAACCAGAGGATTTACTTTATCGAAGACGCGGATGAAATTAAGCCCGAATGGTTCTCCGGGGCTGAAACCGTAGGCATTACCGGCGCCACATCCACCCCACGCTGGCAGATGGAAAAAATTAAGGCGTATATTGAAAATAATTTTTCTTAGTAAGATATTATAAATTAACTGCTTATTATTAAATAATTTAGTATCTTTAAGATTCTGAAATTCAGAAAATCTGAGAGTTGTCCCGCCTGAAGGCGGGCATAAAAGTCATCCTAATTGTTTATGTTAAATTAAATATTACTTGCTTTGACTTGTTTTGATGACTTTGAAGTTAAGTGCATGTAGTGACTTATTTTTTGGAGGTCTAATGTCCGAAGAGACAAAAAAGGACGTTAAAGGAAAGGTCAGATTCTTTAATTCCGATGAGTATTCAAAGGAAGAGATGGAAACACTGGCCAAACTCTACTCTCAATCATTTAAGGATGTAAAAGAGGGTGAGATAATTAAGGGTAAAATTGTAAGCATTCAGGGCGACAGCATTATTCTTGATGTCGGCTTTAAGTCTGAAGGTACAATCCCTAAGCAGGAATTTAATGCCGGTGATGAAATTAAGATTGGTGAAGAAGTTGAGATCGTTATTGAAAGCGTTGAAGATCAGGAAGGCAATCTGGTCCTCAGCAAGAAGAGAGCAGACTTCCTTAGGATCTGGAACAAGATACTGAACGCTTACGAAACAGGCGAAATTATTCAGGGCAAGATATTAAAAAGAATTAAAGGTGGAATGGTTGTTGACCTCATGGGCATAGAAGCCTTCCTTCCCGGCTCTCAGATTGATATTAGACCTGTAAGAGATTTTGACGCTTTCGTCGGCCAGACAATGGACTTTAAGGTAGTTAAAGTTAACGTTCCTACTGAAAACGTTGTCGTTTCACACAAGGTCCTCATCGAGGAAGAAATCTCCGACCAGAGGAAAGCTATACTCGACAGCCTTGAAAAAGGACAGATTCTTGAAGGTATCGTTAAAGCAATTACAGACTTCGGTGTGTTCGTGGATCTGGGCGGCGTAGACGGTCTTATCCATATTACAGACTTAAGCTGGGGCAGAATCAACCACCCGAGCGAAGTTGTTAAACTTGATGAAAAGATTAAGGTTGTTGTAACCGATTTCGACATGGAAAAGAAGAGAATTTCTCTTTCTCTCAAGCAGCTTCTGCCGCATCCATGGGATAACATCGAAAATAAATATAAAGTCGGCGATAAGGTATCCGGCAGAGTCGTTTCCCTTACCGATTACGGCGCATTCATTGAAATTGAAAAGGGCATCGAAGGCCTTATACACATTTCTGAAATGAGCTGGACACTCCATATTAAACATCCTTCACAGTTTGTCTCAATGGGACAGGTTGTTGAAGCTGTTATCCTGAGCCTGGATAAAGACGAGAAGAAGATCTCTCTCGGCATGAAACAGCTGGTTCCGGATCCATGGACAGAACTCATGCAGAAATATCCTGTTGGCTCAAAGCACACAGGTATTGCACGCAATCTTACCAACTTTGGTGTATTCGTTGAACTCGAACCGGGTGTCGACGGTCTGGTACACATTTCAGACCTGTCATGGACAAAGAAAATCCGCCATCCCGGGGAAGTCGTTAAAAAAGGCGAAAAGATTGACGTTATTGTCTTAGGCGTTGATACTGAACAGAGAAAGATATCCTTAGGCCACAAACAGGTCCAGGATAACCCCTGGGATACTTTCGAAAAGAACTATGCCATCGGTACAATTACTGAAGGTAAAGTAGTCAGAATCATCGAAAAAGGCCTTATTGCAGAACTTCCTGCAAAAGTGGACGGCTTTGTTCCTGCAACACAGCTTTCAACTGCAAAGCTGAAGAACATAGCTTTCTGTTTCCCGGTTGAAACAGTACTTCCGCTTAAGGTTGTAGAATTCGACAAGGAAAACAAGAAGATCGTTCTTAGCGCTCTTGGTGCTCTGAAAGAAAAATCAGATGCCGAAATCCAGGAGTATATCACAAGACATAAGCTTGAAAAAGTTACTGTTGAA
Source organism: Ignavibacteria bacterium (assembly GCA_025612375.1). Taxonomy (NCBI): domain Bacteria; kingdom Pseudomonadati; phylum Ignavibacteriota; class Ignavibacteria; species Ignavibacteria bacterium. Next base: position 15,682 of record JAAXKN010000033.1, on the reverse strand, counting down.
GATATAAAGAATGCTAATGCCGATACTGTTGATCCTTCAGATATTCCTAACCTCGAAGGTCCTGATGAACCGGCTGCTCAGTCAGATAAAACTGCTGAAAAACCGGCCGAAAAGGCATAATCGATCCATTTAAAGGCTGCGGCACTTTTATCCGGAACATTGTTTCCGGATATTGCCGCAGCTTTTTTATTTGTATGAAGTTTATTTTTATGTTATAATTTTCCTTTGAAAGGATTTGTGTGCAAAGCAGAGTTGCTTTTTATACGTTAGGTTGTAAACTGAATTTTTCCGAGACTTCAACAATCGGAACACAGTTTGTAAAACGCGGCTTTCAGGTTGTTGACTTCAAGGACGAAGCCGATGTTTATGTCATAAATACCTGTTCTGTTACAGATAGTGCAGATAAGGAATGCCGCCAGATAGTCCGCCGCGCCCTCAGGCTTAACCCCAACGCTTTTATTGCCGTTACAGGCTGCTATGCCCAGTTAAAACCGGAAGAAATTGCCTCGATTGACGGCGTGGACGTTGTGCTCGGCAGCAATGAAAAATTCAAGCTGTTCGACTACATTAATGATTTTACAAAGAGGGAACTTTCCTGCATCCATGTTTCACCGACAGATGAGCTTAATGAAATAAACGGGGCATTTTCTTCAGATGCTACGGGAAGAACCAGGGCTTTTCTTAAAATACAGGACGGATGCGACTATACCTGCTCCTACTGTACAATACCTTTGGCACGGGGCAAAAGCCGCAGCCTTAAGCCTGAAGAGGTGCTTGAAAATTTCAAAGCCCTCCTGGATGAAGGCTATAAGGAAATTATTATTACAGGCGTAAACGTGGGGGACTACGGCAAGGCTTTCAATATGGATTTCTACAGCCTCCTTTTGAAGATGGTTGAGGTGCCGGGAGACTTCAGGCTCAGGATCAGTTCCATTGAACCTAACCTCCTTACCGATGAAATACTGGAACTGACGCTGAACAACAAAAAAATGTGCCGGCATTTCCACATACCTCTTCAGAGCGGTTCACCTAAGGTCTTAAGACTAATGCAGAGGCGCTATAAACAGGAAAACTACCGAAAGCTGATCAACAGGGTAATTGAAAAGATTCCGGACGCCGGAATAGGCGTGGACGTCATAGTCGGCTTCCCGGGCGAAACAGAAGATGATTTTATGGATACCTATAACTTCTTAAAAGAGCTTCCGGTATCCTACCTGCACGTGTTTACTTATTCCGAAAGGCCGAATACAAAGGCTATAAACTTTGAGGGCGTTGTAAACCACACGGAAAGAAAAAGAAGAAACAACATGCTCAGAATCCTGAGTGAAAAGAAAAGAAATGAGTTCTACAGGAAAATGGCGGGAAATGAGCTAGAAATACTTTTTGAGCATGAAAACCACGACGGGCATATGAAAGGTTTCGCCAGCAACTATGTCCGCGTGCAGCATGAGTATGACGGCAGTCTAGTTAATGTTTTCTCGCACGTCAGAATTGAGAGTGTTGAAGGCGAGATATGCTTCGGAAAAGTGGTTAATGAGTAAAAAGTTACTTGAATAATATGTAATTTAACAGTAAAATTGGGCATGTCTTATTCACATAGCAGAAAATAACATGAAATACATCATTGCTCTTTTATTTTTCATTACACCTGTCTTTGCACAGACGGGCAGCCACGAAAGCCTCCTGCTTCAGAAATCTGAAATCAGCCTGGCTAAAACTGAAAACCTGCCGGATAAAACTGAAAATCTGCCTTCCTTTGTGCCGGATAAGCCTGAGAAAAAAAGCGCCATGCTCGCTATACTTTATTCACTCGTGCTGCCTGGAATGGGAGAGCTCTACGGCGGGAACTATTCAAGCGGAAAGTATTTTACAATCGCCGACGGTGTGCTCTGGGGTGTATTTGCGGGCTATAATATATACGGCAACTGGCAGAGGAATAATTATAAGACTTTTGCAAAGTCATTCGGGGGAGTTAGCCCCGAGGGGAAAAACGCCGATTTCTATGCAAATATAGGTGTCTATATCAGCCAGGAGGAATATAACCGCAGGCAGGGGCTTGACGCAAATATTGAGGAAATGTATAACGGCAGCCAGTATTACTGGCAGTGGAACGGCCAGAGCCAGCGCCAGGAATACCGCGGGATGTGGGAATCCAGCGAGCAGGCATTTAACGACGTAAGGTTTGCCGTAGGAGCACTCATTGTTAACAGAATTATAAGCGCATTTAATGCCGCAAGAATAGTCCGTAATTACAACAAGAATTTAGATACACAAACAAGCTGGAACGTGTCCATGAGCGTAACTCCCGGAATGCCGGTAATGCCCACAACACTGAACCTGAATTTCCAGACGTCATTTTAATGATTTTAAGGGCGGGGAATAAAATCTCTCTGCCCTGCTTTTTACCTTCTTAAATCTTCCTTATTTTACGGCATGCAAAACTATAAACTCAATATCCAATACGACGGAACCCGTTATGCCGGCTGGCAGGTGCAGGAAAATGCCGTTACAGTCCAGCAGAAGGTAACTGAGGCGCTGGAAACGCTTACCAAAGAAAAAATAAATCTTATCGGCTCCGGCAGGACAGATACTGGCGTACACGCACTTGGGCAGGCGGCAAATTTCAGGACGGAAAAGGAGCTGAATATTTATAAATTCAGGCACTCGCTTAACGCTATTCTGCCCACGGACATTGCAGTTAGTGAAATGTCCTTTGCCGGGGAAACTTTTCACGCCCGCTTTGATGCAAAAAAAAGAAGCTACCTCTACTTTATTACGAAAGATAAATCCCCTTTTTACGAAAAGTATTCTTACCTCTACAGGGGACGTCTTGAAGTTGAAAAGTTAAACAGGCTTTCAAAGCTCTTTATGGGAGAGCACGACTTTACCTCCTTTTCCAGGAAAAAAAGTGAAGTCAGCCATAAAAGATGCATTATATATGATGCGCATTGGAAAGAGACTAACGGATTTGTTATTTTTTACATCGAAGCTAACAGGTTTTTGCACGGAATGGTAAGAACCATAACGGGAACCCTTCTTCACGCAGTAAGAAATGATCTTAAAGAGGCTTATATTCAGGATATACTCCAAAAGCGCGAGAGGGAGTCTGCCGGGGAGGCTGCTCCTTCCAAGGGGCTCTTCCTCTATAAAGTGAAATATTAAACTATGTGGAAAATAAAATGATCAATCTCCAAAACAAGGTTGCCCTTGTAACCGGAGGCTCCCGGGGCATAGGGGCTTCCTGCGTTGAACTCTTCTTAAAGGCAGGTGCAGGCGTGGCTTTTACCTATAAATCGAACGGGGAAGCTGCAGAGGAGCTAATAAAAAGCCTGGATGCCGGGGGTAAAGCCCGTGCTTACAGCATGGACATGGAGTCTGAGGCCGATATAAACGAAAAGGTAAAGCAGATCACCTCCGACTTCGGCAGAATAGATATCCTTGTTAACAATGCCGGCATCTGGAAATACGGCGCCTCAGATGAAATGAGCCTTAAGGAGTGGCAGGAGACAATAAATATAAACCTTACCGGCACTTTTCTTATTACAAAGGCTGTAATTCCCCTCATGAAGCAGAACCGTTTCGGAAGGATCATTAACATATCTTCTACGGCAGGGCAGAGAGGTGAGGCATTCCATTCGCACTATGCAGCTTCAAAGGGAGCCATAATCTCATACACAAAGTCGCTTGCAAGCGAACTGGCTGAATACAATATAATTACAAACTGTGTGGCACCGGGCTGGGTAATTACGGATATGAGCGCTGAGGTGTTTTCGGACAAGGAATATAAAACCTCTGTCGAAATGGGAATACCTGTAGGGCGCATTGCAGATCCTAAGGATATTGCAGGGCCTGTTGTATTTCTGGCATCAGAACTGGCGCGCCACATAAATGGCGAGATCCTGAACGTAAACGGCGGAAGCATTCTCTGCGGTTAAAACTAATAAAACTTCAAAGAGAAAGGAGAAGGTGATGGAATTTATTGCAGCACTCCATCCGAAGTTTGTTCATTTTCCAATAGCTCTGTTTTTAGCTTATACGCTCTTTGAAATTGCTGGCATAGTAAGTAAAAAAGATTTCCTGGCACAGGCAGCCTACATACTGCTCCTGCTTTCAATTCTGGGGGCTGTTGCTGCAGTCCTGACCGGCAACCAGGCATCTGACATTGCTGAAAAGCTAGCGGATCTGGATGTCACAATTCCGCTCGGGGCCATTTCAAAGCATGAGGTCTATGCCAATTACGCCATGTGGTACATGTTCACTCTTGCGGCATTTCGCACGTACCTTCTGGTAAAGAAAAAGTTTACCGGCTGGCTTAAACTTAGTTTTATTGCGTTATCGCTCCTGGGGTGCCTTTTAATCTTTGAGGCCGCACTTCTGGGAGGCAAGCTTGTTTATCAGTACGGAGTTGGTACAGAAGTAATTAAACCTGAAGACAGTAAAAAATAAAATCTTGAGAGAAAAATATTGCTGGCAGTTATTCTGATAATATTTGTAAACGTGTGCGGCTTTCTTCTGAAGCTCTACGGATTTGACCGCCATATTGTCCTGCTAGGCTTCAGATTTCACATTTCACTTTTAATTCCCTTATTTCTTCTTTTCCGTGGTAGTGCCTTTGAAAAAGTAAAGAACAGCCTTTCAGTTTTTTCAATCAGAAAATTTTTTACCGCGTTCTTATTTGCCGTTCTTCCTCCTTTACTCATTGTTGGAGGCTTATACCTTATAAATGGAATTGAGCTTTCGGATCCTGATTACTTCTATGAGCTTGGCCTGTCATCAATTGTTGACTACCCGGTCTACCTAATCTGGAACGCTCCGCAGCTGATAATTCTTGGGCTCTTCCTTAAGGTAATTACATCCGGGAAAAAATATAAATTCCATTTGATACTGCCGGCTGTTATCTCATTGTTTGCCTTCGAGCTGATCCCCGCGGGAAAGGAAAATTTCAGGCTGATTTCAGTGCTGGATTTTGCAATGGCCTCAGTATTGTTCTCGCTCTTCTTCTCCAGGATAAATAACGTCTATTATATGGCACTTTACACTTTTACAGTCCTCTGGAGCCACATTCTTTTATTCGGCACTGGTGTAAAAGCTCTTGTCAACCTTCTCCTGGCTAAGAATTACGACACGTGGGAAGGTTTTTTTACCGTAACAATTAAATCAATTTCAATGTACACATTTCTTCTTCAGGCTGGAATTAGTCTTATTTTATTATTATTTATGTTAGTATTATTTTACAAAAAGGATAAATTTCAGGCAGCGGAAAACAAATAATATGGGAATACCGGACAAATGAAAAAAACAATCTTTCTGCTGCAGATAGTTTTTCTGCTCATCTTTTCTTCAGGCTTATTTGCCCAGGGGATGAATTCAGGCCGTGCACGCGGACTGTTTATGTCGTTTGCAATCGGGCCCAGGGTTCCGGTCGGCAATATGGCAAAATCGCAGGCCGTTGGTGTGGGCCTAAATTTCGGGCTCTCATATACAGATAATGAATATCTTCCTCTTTTTGTATATGCCAAGGTCGGCTTTGAGCATTTTCCGGGTTCAGTAGACTTTTATAGAAGAAGCGATTATTCCTCGCTTACGACAAATCTTATACCTGTGAACCTGGGGGCGAGGATATTTTTTCCTCCTGTGGTAAAGGATATAGTGCTATTAATTCCTACTGCAGAATTTGGCGGCTCAATTGCATTTTTCGAAAAATCTCATCAATTTAAGTTAGATTCAGGACGCAGTGATTATCTTGAAAGCTCCACTAAAGCAGGGTTTCATGTAGGAGCAGGTTTATCCATGTTCCTTCTGGAAGTAATGGGGTCTTATAACTACTTCCCCAAAAATGAATATCTTGCGGCGGAGATCAGGGTGAGGATCCCGATTTTTATTGGATTATAATATTTAACCTTAGCCGGAGAAAAAATGGATTTCGATAATGTCGTCTTTGAGGTAAATGAAAACGTTGCTATTGTCAGAATAAACAGGCCGGAGAAGATGAACGCCCTTAATATACAGACAATGAACGAATTAAGACAGGTGTTTTCTCTTCTTAAGCATAACGATGTGGCTGTCGTAATAATTACCGGAATGGGGGATAAAGCTTTTGTTGCCGGGGCTGATATTACAGAAATTAATAAGCTCGACCAGGAAACCGGGCTCCTTTTTTCAGAAAGAGGCCAGGAAATTTTTAACTATATAGAAAAATTCGAAAAGCCTGTAATTGCGGCTGTTAACGGCTATGCCTTTGGCGGGGGCTGCGAACTGGCACTTGCCTGCCATATGCGCATCTGTTCGGAAAATGCCAAGTTCGCCCAGCCTGAGGTAAATCTTGGCATAATTCCAGGCTACGGCGGAACACAGAGGCTCTCACGCCTCGTTAACCCCGGAAGGGCTATGGAGTACATTCTTACCGGAGATGCCATTGATGCACAGGAAGCTTACAGAATAGGGCTTGTAAACAAGGTGGTGCCGCAAAGCGAGCTGATACCTAAAGCCATGGAAATAGCCAATAAAATTGCTTCCAAAGCTCAGGTGGCAGTAAGGGCGGCAATTAAAGCTGTAAACTCAACCCATCACCTTTCACAAAAAGAAGGGCTTGAAGAGGAAGCCAGACTTTTTGGTGAGTGCTGCTCGTCAGAAGATTTCAGGGAAGGCACACTGGCCTTCATGGAAAAAAGAAAACCCCTTTTTACAGGAAAATAATTTTTTATCTGCAGGACCGGAAACTTAATTTCCGGCCCGTTTTCCCCATCTGAATTTATTCCGCATTAATATCTTTTAAAACCGCTGTGATATGAAATCCGGAATTTATATATTTACGTTCAATTTTATTTCGGCTTATAAATTCCAATTAGTACAAATGGGGAATACCAAACAAAAAATAATCGCGTACCTGCTAGCTGCTTCATTTCTGCTTCTCCTGGGCAATATTTTAGTGGACCGCTTTCATAAAGTAAAACCCGGATTACCCTATCCCGGGCAGAGCCTTCTCTCGGCTGGTGAGATTAACAGCCTGTTTGAGGATGCAGTCTGCGAGTTTGGTGTTGAAAAAAGCTGGATTGAAAGAAAGCCTATCGGCACGGATCAGTCGGGCGAGGCCACATTTAACTACAACGTGAAAGTTACGGCTGACCTTCCTGTTACACTCATCTTAAACGAACTGAACAGAAGATTCCTGGAGCACGGGCTTAAGATTACGGCAAAGGAAATGAGGAAGGAGAAGACCACTTCAATTAAAATCCTTCGTGAAAAGAATGTGATGCTTCAGGCCGACTTTGTGACCGATCCCGCGGCTGTAAGAAGTGCTGCAACAATAGGCTTTATTATTAAAGACGTCGAGAAGTTGAGCGATAAGGATTTTGCAGAATTCCTCTCACTTCCTGAAAACTATACCATAGTACTGAGCCCCTCGGAAAAATCTGAAAAGGCCGCAAAGGAAATTGTCTCGCAGAATAAAGAGTACATTGTACTCCTTGGCGATAAAATAGACGAAGTCCGCTTCAGGTTTGATGATGACTACAGCGATAAGCGCCTTAATACTTCTGTAAGGTCAATACTCGGTGCCTTCGGCAATTCAAAACTATATCTTGTTGATGACGCCTCGGACCTTTACAAATCGCGCCAGTATCTGGTAGTAAAAACTGCTTTTGAGAAAAGAAAATTAAATCTCGTTCCTCTTAATACTTTTACTGAATTAAAGAGCAGGGAAGACAAGGACCTGGAGTCGATGTTCCGCTATTACTGCGAGAGCAGCGCCTCGGGAGAAAGAATTCTTCTTGTAACAGCAAAGAACTTTCTTGAATTAAAAGAAGATGTCGATCTATACAGGAAGAAAGGCTGCAAATTTGTTTTCCCCTCGCAGATGAATTTCGGTTTGGCCCCTGTGGCTCAGACGCAGGAGGAGCCCAAGCCGGAACAAACTAAAAAAGGGCAGACAAAGCAGGCACAGGTTAAGAATAAGGTTCAGACTAAGAATCAGGCTCAGCCTAAAAAGCAGGTGCAGACTGCAAGGAAGCAGACACAGGTTAAAAAGCAGCCGCAGCCCAAAAAGAAGAAATAAAGTTAAACCGTCCCAATCACATTCCCGTCACGGTCGAGCTCTGTTATGGATCCAAGATTCAAAGCCTCCAGCTGAGGCTTAACAGCCTCGCGGTCGCCTACAACCATTATCACCAGCTCATCGGGTATAATGTAGTTATGGGCCGCCTCATAGGCCTCTTCAAGCGTTACTTTCTTTATGTTGTCCAGGAATGTGTTAAAATAATCATCCGGCAGGCAGTAGATGATCATATTGGCCAGGCTCCGGCCTATCTGCCCATAGGTCTCAAAAAGCGCCGGAAATTTCCTTACCTGCGAGCTTTTTGCAAACTTTAATTCCTTTTCCGAAATGTAAACCTGTATTCCTTTTAATTCCTTTAAGATCTCAACTATCGACTCTTTTGTGTTTTCAGTTTTGACGGGAGCCGAGACATAAAAGTACCCGTTTACCTTGTTGTAGTTAAAACCTGAATGGGCGCCGTACGTATAGCCTTTGTCCTCACGCAAGTTAAGATTGATGCGGCTTGAAAACTGTCCTCCCAGAATGGAGTTCATAAGTGCCCTTGCAAAAAAGTCGGGCTTGTTCCTTCCTTCGGTAAGGTGGCCAATGCGTATTTCACTCTGTGCAGCACCTTCTTTTTGCACAAAATAAAGGCGCGTTTTTTCCCTTGGGGGATTATGCACACTTATTATCGGCTTCATATGAGTGTGCCAGCCTAAAAGAGCAATATTCAGTTTGTGCCTTAAAATTTCTTTGTCTATGCTGCCAACAACGATCAGAGTAGAGTTCTGCGGCGTTATCAGAGTCTCGTAAAACAGGCGTATATCGTTGCTGCTGATTTTTTCCACGGTTTCAGTTAAACCCATCTCAGGCAGCCCGTAAGGGCTGTGAACGGTATAGACGAGCTTTTCAAATAAAACGGATGCTATATAACCCGCGTCATCCTTGGCCTGTATGATCCTGTTGATCTGCTTCCTTTTCTCCCTCTGCATGTCCTCTTCAGCTAAATGCGGCTTTGTGATCACCTTTGAATAAAGATCGAGCGACTTGTCGAAGGTTTCTGAAAGGGAAAGAAGCGATATGAACATGGCATCGGGATCAGAGGAAACCGAGAGCACCGAGCCAAGAGATTCTATTGCATTGCTTAACTCAAGCGAGCCTAAACCGCCGGCCCCTTCATCTAAAAGCGAAGAAACAAGAATCGAAAGCCCCTTTTTTTCGTTCGGATCAAACCTGCTTCCGGCATCAATTATGAGGCTCAGCTGAATGATCGGGAGCCTTTCTTTCTTTACAAATAAAACTTCCAGACCGTTATCAAGCGTGAACTTTTCAATTTCGGGAAGCGTAAAACTTATCCTGCCCTTGGGCTGCGGTTTTTTTGTCCTGTTTAATTCTTCCATTCCGCTTAATTCATTCATCCTGTTTAATTCTTCCATGACTATTCCTGCGTAATGCTTTTGGGTAATATTCTGAGCTCAACATAAGGCTTCCTCAGGAACTCTTCTGCCGCTTTTCTAATAGCCTCGGCATCCACTTTCTGGTAACGCTCCAGGTCAAAATGAAATGAGTCCGGATCTTTTAAGAAAAAATTATATTCATTCAAATGATTAACCAGTGAATTAAGGTTCTGCATTGAAAATATGAACGATGCCTTGATGTTGTTCTTTGCCTTTTCCATTTCTTCAGGGCTGATGCCGTTTTCAATTAACAGATCGAGCTGCCTGAAGACTTCTTCTTTTATCTGGTCAAGGGATATTCCTGGGCGCGCTGTTGCAACAATAACAAAAGAGCCCCCGTACTTTGCCGAATGCTGAAAAGCCGATATGTCCTGCGCTATCTCTTCTTCAAAAATGAGCGTCTTGTAAAGCCGCGAATTCTTTGAGCTTGAAAGTATGTAAGACAAAATATCGAGCGCTGCATCCTGGTCGGTATAGGCGTTGGTTGTGTGCCAGGCAAAATAAATCCTCGGAAGCTGTACGTTGTCCTCATGAATGAGGCTGACATTTTTCTCAAGCGATACCTCAGGTGCAAAAACCTCTTTTACGCTATTGCCCCTTGGAATAGGGCCGAAGTACCTTTGAACAAGCTCCTTTGTTTTGGGGATATTTATATCTCCTCCTATTACAAGACTGGCATTGTTGGGTACGTAATATGTGTGAAAAAAATCTTTTACGTCTGAAAGCGTAATATTCGAGATGTCCTGCATATAGCCTATAGTCGGCCAGTGGTATGGATGGTTTTCGGGATAAAGGTTTGAGAAAATTATTTCCCAGGCCATTCCGTAAGGGGCATTGTCGTAGCGCTGTCTTCTTTCGTTTTTTACAACGTCTATCTGGTTATCCAGCTTATCCTGCCCCAGGGCAGGAATTAAGAACCCCATCCTGTCGGATTCCAGCCATAGCACCATTTCCAGATAGTTTGAAGGGAGGCTCTGGTAATAGTTTGTCCTGTCCGTGCTAGTTGTCCCGTTCAGGTTGCCCCCGGCTTCCTGTATGTACTTGAAATGCATCTGCTTGGGCACGTGCTTCGAACCCTGGAACATCATATGCTCGAAAAGGTGCGCAAAGCCGGTTTTCCCCTTGGTTTCATTTGCACTTCCCACCCTGTACCAGATATTGGCCGCCAGTATGGGCAGGCTTTTATCCGGGTATAGTATCACCTCAAGACCGTTATCCAGGGAATACTTTTCATAATTTATTTTTAATATATCATCCATAGTCATTTTTTAATAGTTCAGCATAAAATACAATGTAAGAAAAATTCCTGACGTTTAGGAGGAAATTCCGCCGGAAAAAAGATAATACATCAGGAAACTTCCGAACCGCGGCTATTTGCAGGAGGATTGATAGCGGACGTTTCATTCCTTGATAGCCGAAGCGAAATTTGGTATATTTACACAGAAATTAAAAACATACGCAGGAGTCAAAAGTTTTGAGTCTTAAAGACAAAGTTAAAGGTAAAGAAGAAAGCGACAATTCCATTTTAAGCGAAGTGCCCAAGGTCTTGCCTGTTTTACCTCTCCGAGACAATGTAATATTCCCGTATATGATTTTCCCGGTCCTTGTAGGACGTGAACAGTCGATCAAGGCTGCAAATTATGCCCTCGAGAACTCAAAATTCATATTCCTCTCGGCTCAGAAAAAGGCAAATATTGAAGAACCCAAGGAAGAGGATATTTTTCTCGAGGGTACAGTGGCCAAGATCATACAGATACTGAAGCTCCCGAATGGACTTATGAAGATACTGGTAGACGGACTGATACAAGCCAGAATCCTGCATTTTACTGAGAATAAGGAGTTCTTCGAGGCAGAGATCGAAATCATTGTGCCAAAGGAAGAAAATCCTATTGAAATGAACGCCCTCATAAGGCAGATGACGCACCTTTTTAAGGAATATGTAAAGATCAACCGTACTATCCCGACCGAGGCCATCAGCGCTTATGAAAATATTGAGGAACCCGACAGGAAGCTTTTTTATGTTGCTGCCAATTTAACACAGAACATTGAGGTAAAGCAGAAAATTCTTCAGAACTTTACCATTAAAGAGCAGCTCTATGAAGTCATAAAGATCCTGAATTCCGAAATAGATATACTGAAGGTTGAAAAGGAAATTGAAAACAAGGTCCAGGAGAATATAGCCAAAACACAGCGCAAGTTCATCATTCAGGAGCAGATAAGAATACTGCAGGATGAGCTGGGTGAGGAAGATGAGGCTACGCCTGAATTTGTACGCCTAAGGAATAAGGTGAAAAAGGCTAAAATGCCCAAGTACGCCGAGGAGAAGGCTAATGAAGAGCTGAATAAGCTGAAGAAAACTCCTCCCATGTCACCTGAATCAACCGTTATCCGCAACTACCTGGAATGGCTCATTGATGTACCATGGAATAAAAAGACAAAGGATAACCTCGATATTAACTACGTCCGCCAGATCCTGGATGAGGACCATTACGGACTTGACAAACCGAAGGAAAGAATTGTTGAGCATATTGCGGTTCTGAACCTGGTGCAGCAGATGCGCGGCCAGATACTCTGCTTTGTGGGACCTCCGGGAGTTGGCAAGACCTCGCTTGGAAAGTCGATTGCAAGGGCGATCGGAAGATCGTTCGTAAGAATCAGCCTTGGCGGCGTAAGAGATGAAGCCGAGATCCGCGGCCACAGAAGAACTTATATAGGCTCCATGCCCGGAAAAATCATACAGTCCATGAAGAAGGCTGGCACCATTAACCCTGTAATTCTTCTTGATGAAATTGACAAGATGAGCATGGACTTCAGGGGCGATCCTTCCTCAGCAATGCTGGAAGTGCTGGACCCCGAGCAGAACCATACTTTTAACGACCATTACCTGGACCTGGATTATGATCTTTCACAGGTGATGTTTATTACAACGGCAAACGTAAAATATAACATACCGCTTCCGCTTCAGGACAGAATGGAAATTATTGAACTGCCGGGCTACCTTGAACATGAAAAGCTCCAGATAGCAAGGCGCCACATAATCCCGAAGCAGCTTTCAATGCACGGCCTTAAAGACGGTGTCGTTACATTTGAGGATGCGGCTGTAACAAAGGTAATTACAGACTATACACGTGAGGCCGGCGTCAGAAACCTGGAACGTGAGCTGGCTAATATCTGCAGGAAGACAGCAAGGGAGATAGTGCTTAAAAGATCTACAAACGGCGGAAAGCAGAAGGAGACTATAGACAGGCAGCTGGTAACTCCCGGGAAGGTCGTGGAATTCCTGGGTGTCGAAAAGTTCAGGCGCCAGAAGGCAAACCTGGAGCCTAGAATTGGAAGCGTTACAGGCCTTGCATGGACCAGCGTAGGCGGCGAAATCCTGAGTGTTGACGCCACTATAATGAACGGCCCTGAAAAGCTTACACTGACAGGACAGCTGGGCGACGTGATGAAAGAGTCAGCAATGGCAGCCTTAAGCTTCATAAGGAGCAATGCAAAGGCGCTTGGGCTTCCGGCCAACTTCCAGAAGGGTAAGGAGGTCCATATCCACCTGCCCGAAGGCGCGATTCCAAAGGACGGCCCATCGGCAGGCATTACAATGACCATGGCGCTTTATTCTGCCTTCAGCACTAAACCGGCAAGAAACGACGTTGCAATGACAGGCGAAATTACCTTAAGAGGTAACGTCCTTCCAATTGGCGGCTTAAATGAAAAGCTCCTTGCAGCCCAGAGAAGCGGCATGAAGACGGTTCTTATTCCGAAGGATAACGAAAAGGACCTGCTTGAAATTCAGCCTGAGGTCAAAGAAGGTCTTACCATAGTTTCTATCGGTAAGATATTTGAAGCCATACCGTATGTTTTCGGGAAGGATAAGACATCTGCAAAAACCGGTGCCAAGGCAAAACCTGCCAGGGCAAAAGCAGCCATGGCAAAAAAAGGCGCTGCAAAGCAGACTGTAAAGTCAGCTCAGGCAAATAAGACAAAGCGGAAAAAGTAAGGCACGGTGATGTCTGAAACAATTGAAATAAACAGTAATCTTACTGATGAAGAAAAATACCGTGAACTCATCCCGCAGATGGAGAATCTTCTTGCCAGTGATGACTTCACGGTTACAACCCTTTCAAATTTTACCGCCGCCTTAAAGCAGACTTTTCCCAAAGTCAGCTGGGTGGGGTTTTATTTAAGGAAGGGGGATTTCCTTTATCTGGGTCCCTTCCAGGGAAAGATCGCCTGCACACAGATAAAAATAGGGCAGGGGGTCTGCGGAACTTCGGCTGAGAAAAAAGAAACTGTAATTGTGCCCGACGTTGACAAGTTCCCGGGGCACATTGCATGCGACTCTTTGTCCAGGTCTGAAATTGTTGTCCCGCTTCTTAAAGGAGGGGAACTCTTTGGTGTGCTTGACCTCGACAGCACATCCTGCAACTCATTTAATGAAATTGATCAAAAGTACCTTGAGGCACTCGGCCGTCTGGTGCTTGAAAAAATTAATGGTGCCCAAACGGTAATCTGACCCGGTCAGAAATTAACAATTAATATTTTACATTAAGAAGTTTTTATGAGCTATATCGTAACTGCAAGAAAATGGCGCCCCAACAGGTTTGAAGATGTTGTGGGGCAGGAACACATTACAACAACACTGAAAAATGCTATTAAGAATAACAGAATAGCTCATGCCTACCTTTTTGCAGGCCCCCGCGGCGTTGGTAAAACTACAACAGCACGTATCTTAGCCAAGACACTAAACTGCCTAAACCCCGTCGGCTTTGAGCCCTGCAATGAATGTGAAATGTGCCAGAGCTTCAACACCTCGCAGTCGCTGGATATTATTGAAATAGACGGCGCCTCGAACAGAAGGATTGAAGAGGTAAGGGTCTTAAGGGAATCTGTTAAGTATGCTCCTACAAAGGGTAAGTCAAAAGTCTATATCATAGATGAAGTTCACATGCTTACCAACGAGTCGTTTAACGCTCTGCTTAAAACGCTCGAAGAGCCGCCTGAACATACGATCTTTATCTTTGCTACAACGGACGTTCATAAGGTCCCTCTTACAATTATATCCCGCTGCCAGAGGTTCGACTTCAGAAGAATTGAGCTCGATACAATAAAAGGCCTCCTTAAGAATATTGCCGAAAGTGAAAAAATTGAAATAGACGACCAATCGCTTACAATCATTGCCCGCAAGGCCGACGGTGCCTTAAGAGATGCTGAAAGCATATTTGACCAGATAATATCCTTCAGCGGCAATAAGGTTGAGGCTTCCTCTGTTGCAAGGATGCTGAACCTCATAGACGACGAGGTATATTTTACCATTTCAGACGCCATACTGGATAAGAAATTCCTCGCGGCATTTGAAGTCTCAAAAACAGTTTATGAGAACGGGTGGAATTTTATCGACTTCATGAACGGCCTTGTGGAGCACTTCCGCAATATAATGACGGTTGTTTTAACAGGAAGAGCAAAGCTCATAGAAACGGCGGAAATTTTCAAGGAAAAATACCTGGCTTACAAAGACAAGTTCTCTGAAGGGGATCTTTTAAGGATAATGAACTATCTGAACAAGACCCAGCAGGAACTGAGGTTTACGCAGAACCACAAGCTTTTAATTGAAGTTGCACTCTGCCACCTGATAGGACTTGAAAAATCAGCCTCCATAAGGGAAGCAATTGCGAACCTGGAAGAGGTTAAAAAGAACGGTCCTGTAGTTCTTAACAGGCCCTCAGCCCCGAAAGCTACGGAAATGAGGGAAAATGTTCCGGGTAACGGCGCTTCAGAGAAAGCGGCTTCTCCCGTAGTAACATCTGAAGCCGAGCTGGGGACGTTTAATGATGTTCTTGCAAAGTGGAATCACTTTTTGAAGGAAGTCAATGAGGAGAAATTCATTGTTGGAAGTGCGCTTCAGAATATGAAGCTCCTCAGCCTGGAAGGCTCTAAACTGAACGTTGAAATTAAGGACGTGCACGACAGGAAGATCATCATGCAGCTCAGGGAATACTTCCTTGAAAAGACTGAAGCCGTATTCGGTAAAAGCTTCATATTTAATTTCACCGACGGCACTTCAGGAGAGGAAACGGACGGATACAACACCGAAACAGGCATTCAGACGCCACCTGAACCCGAGCCCGAAATGGAAGAAACAGACCCCTTAATCAGCGCCATAAAAACTCAGCTTGGGGGAGAAGAGATCCAGTAAAAA